>NZ_JAUBOZ010000053.1:0-54823 GCF_036700475.1 Microcoleus sp. T2B6
GTCCCGCCCGTCCTTTTTGGACGGGCGGGACGCCCATCCCACAATAACAATTAAAATTGTAAGTTATTTAATTCGCGCTCCTAAGAGGGTATCGAATCACGAACTAGACTGGGAACAGCACCGCCGACGTACCTCGCGGGATTTTTCGCCAAAAACAAAGCCCCCTCCAAGGAGGGGGCAAAACTGATGCGAGAGGTTTGGGAGTTTTATTTGATGGGTCGATCGAACAACCCGAAAAAAAAGCAGCATTCGCACCTGCCGTCAACTACCAAAACTCAAATTTTCAGTGTCAAAGTTTAGTAGCGTCCGCGTGAAGAGCGATCTTTGTCGCCCCAGCCGCCGCCACCCGATGAGCGTTTGTTGTCTTCGCGAGGTTTGGCTTTGTTGACTTTCAAGTCACGGCCCATCCACTCAGCACCGTCTAAAGCTGCGATGGCGGCTGCTTCTTCTGCCTCGCTTGCCATTTCCACAAAAGCAAAACCCCGCATCCTGCCTGTTTCCCGGTCCATTGGCACTTGGACGCGGCTTACAGTACCGTACTCGGCAAATACATCGTTGAGGTCCTCTTGTGTTACATCATATGAAAGATTACCCACGTAAATCGACATAAAATCTCCAGAATCATTAGGGTGCAGAGACTTAGATTCGGAGAGACGCTTGTAAATAAACACCAACAAACTACGCAACCGAATTTAATTCTTGGAAAACCACTATAACATGAAGCCAGCAGAATCAGCAATTGGCTGTCATAGATTTTCAATTTTCGGTGCCGAGCGGGCAATCGGCAACAGAAAGTATTGGTGATAACTGACATCTTACACTCTTGGCGTCATCCACTTGGTTTCTTGCTGCGCGATCGACCTGGTATCTGAGATTTTTCGTCGCTGTTACCAGGTTGATTGGGTCTGATTGAGAACAGTGCCTGAGATTCAGTTATAACTGACATCAGGCACCATTCTCAAAAACGGGCAAGATGCCCGTTCCACAAAAGATAAATTTTCTTGTGGAACAGGCATCTTGCCTGTTCCTAAAAGGCTAATTGAGAATGGTGCAATATCTCAGTTATACCTGACATCAGCCACTGTTATCCCTGGGCAAGCCTCCTGCCCGTTCCACCAGAGATAAATGTTTTTAGCCCAGGATTAATCTTCCGAGTCAATTTCCCCTCTTCCATCTCCCGTCTCTCATCGCATCCGATTTAGCGCCCGATAATGGCGGCTCCCCAATAATTATCAAAAGAGTTATTAGTCATATCTACGCGCATTTTCTACATATAGCCTTTCGAGCTCTCATATGAGGTACTCATGGGCATAGGGCATAGGGCATAGGGCATACCTCACCACGCTTGAGAACCGCTATATATAGCAATCCTAAATAATTATGCAAATAATTTAGGATTGCTATAGTTTATTGCATCAGTCAGTAAGAAAATCATAATTTTTGATATAAAATTCCCATTCTATGCGTTTTTTAAGGCTTTCTGTAATTTCTCTATTTGCTCTTTCTCTGAGTTGATTCTATGCAGGCATTTTTACACTAATTACATGAAGTTGGTTTTCGGTTATACCGTCTTTAAATGCCTAACAGCTTATGTCCTGGGAAAGATGCGATCGCACTCCTACCTCCCTAGCATTGTAAAAGTTGAAAGCCCACAGTCCACAAAGATTGTCTGGTACAGAGAAAAGCAAGCCTAGACAAACGAGTGTGAAGCAGTTACAGAGGATTTTAGATGGTTATAAACAGTTCGTTGACCCGGCCCTTGGCTGTCGTGACGGGTGCCTCTAACGGTATCGGCTACGAACTGGCCAAACAGTTCGCTCAAAACGGATTCGATCTCCTAGTCACCGCCACCGGAGCGAGCATTAAAGAAGCGGCTCAAGCCTTTGAGGGGTTCGGTGCCAAAGTCGAGACAGTGCAGGCAGACCTCGCTACCTACGACGGTGTTGAGACGCTCTACAACCAGATAAAAGCGACTAATCGGCCAGTGGATGCGATCGCAATTAATGCCGGTGTCGGCGTCGGTGGCGACTTTGCCCGCGAGACAGACTTAAAGGACGAACTAAATCTGATTAACCTCAACGTTGTCTCGTCTGTGCATTTGGCTAAACGGGTAGTTAAGGATATGGTCGATCGGGGCCAGGGACGGATTCTATTCACTTCGTCGATTGCCGCCCTAATGCCGGGCCCATTCGAGGCAGTCTATGCAGCATCCAAAGCCTTCATCCACTCGTTTTCCGAAGGACTCCGCAATGAGTTAAAAGATACAGGTGTAACTGTCACCTCGCTCATGCCCGGCCCAACCGATACTAACTTCTTCCATCGGGCGGGAATGGACGACACGAAGGCGGGCGCAGACAAGAAAGACGATCCAGCCGAGGTTGCTAAACAGGGATTTGAAGCCTTGATGGCCGGTAAGGACAACATCATTGCCGGTTCAATCAAGACAAAAATTATGGCCAGCGCCAGCAAAGTTTTGCCTGATACCGTTAATGCCGAAATGCACCGCCAGCTTACTGAACCGGGTTCTGCTAACAAATAATTCGCGCCCGTCTTAACTATTCTTATGTGCAGATTTAAATAAAGTAAACATCGCAGATAATGGCAAGATTGCAGCCGATAAAAGCGTGTTTACTTCTCCCAGTAGTGGCGATTTAGCAGAGTTTTCTCAGGCGTTCATCGATGGCATTATGCAGCATCGGCATTGGATGCGAACTGAGGAATAAATGGTTCCCGCCTAAGTAATTTAGTACAGGACTTTTATGCGAATTCATCATCTCAATTGTGGCTGTATGTGTCCCATTGGAGGGGCGCTTTTCGATGGCTTTAGTCGCGGTCTGACGGCTCACCTCGTCTGCCACTGTTTGCTCGTTGAAACGAATCAGGGACTGGTTCTGATTGATACCGGCTTCGGATTGCGCGATATAGAATCCCCTTACTCCCGGCTCAGCCCGTTTTTCGTTCATTTTAATAACATCCAGTTCGATCGCAAGTACACAGCAATCCATCAAATTGAACAGCTCGGATTTTCACCAAGCGATGTGCGCCATATTGTGCTAACCCACCTCGATTTCGATCATGCCGGTGGTCTAGAGGATTTCCCGGAAGCAACGGTACATGTCATGCAGGCTGAAATCGATGCCGCACAGGATCGGCATGGTTTCATCACAAAAAGGCGCTATCGTCCGGGGCAGTGGGATGAAGTCAAACGGTGGAAATACTATTCGGCGGGTGGCGAACCTTGGTTTGGTTTTGAAGCAGTCCGTGACCTCGACGGGTTGCCGCCGGAAATTTTGCTAATCCCGTTGGTGGGGCACACGCGCGGTCATGCTGGCATTGCCATTGATACACCCGATGGCTGGCTTCTGCACGCAGGCGATGCCTATTTCTACCGACACGAGATGGATGCCGCTAACCGACGCTGCACGCCCGGTCTGCGCGCCTACCAATGGATGATGGAGGTCGATCGCAAGGCTAGGTTGCTCAATCAAGGTCGGCTGCACGAATTATCGGTGCAGCATAGTAAAGATGTGCGCGTGTTTTGCAGTCACGATGCTATTGAGTTAAAAGCCTTCGCTGGCGGGTCTAGGAGTTCTTAAAACTAGAAATTTCATCCTTAGTTCGGAATTGCTTTTGCCCGATCGCGAATTGACAAATAACCTAAATTCAGCCAAAACCTTCTTCGATCGATCGTTACCCGGTAAACCTCCCCTATCCACTGCAACCATAAGCATTGATGCAGTCAACGGCGTACCGGCATCTCGGCCGAAGACCGCGCCCGCAACATCCAAGTCGCCATCCACCCGGACACCAAACCTCAAGACTTGCGCCGTCCCGGTCACATTTTCCCCTGCGGGCGATCGGACTCATCACCATGTGCCAGTTGCGTAATACTGAGATATTGCACCATTCTCAATTAGCCGTAGGGGCGGGTTCGCCAACAGCCTTAAAGCTTGCAAATATGTTCTATAAACCCGCCCGACCCCACGAAAAATCCTCTTATTGATATTGCTGCAAGATGTCAGGTAATACCAATTTTTTATGAGGTTGCATAGAATCCGATCCCCCCTAGCCAAGAGGGCGGGCACGGGGGCACCGCCCCTACTAAGGGGGGGACAAGATTCTTCTCAAAGTCAACCCCTACTCCCCTTCTTAAGGGGGATTTAGGGGGATCGAGATATGTGCAAGTTCACATTAAATTGGTATAAGTCCTGTGTAACTTTTTATGTTGAAAAAGGATTGAGATTAGGATTAGGCTAATCTTTTCCAGGAATAACAAGTTTTTGACTTACAACCGCAGATAAACACAAATGACCGCAGAGGGATATAGGCTTTGGCAGTATTCTTAAAAAATTCTCTCAATCAAACCACACTCTTTTTCACCACCACTTCCACCTTTTCCGTCGTCCATTCCTCACTCGCATCAATCACAACCGTAATCTTTCGCTGAGGGTTATCTTCATCCACAACCGCCGCCAATAATTGTTCTAAAGCATTGGTCGGTCTTTCCTTCCCAAATCCTTTCCGAGATTGGTCTAACGATGGCAATTCCAAAAACTGAAAATTCGTACCATCCACCGTCGCAAATACTTTAATAATATTTGCCGCTTCCTCATAATTTTGTGGTAATGATAGGTTGAGTTTTCTTCTTATATTTTGTCCGGGTTCTACCACCTCATAAGGAACACCGTCGGGATAGAATTTTGAAATACTAAAATCCGCATCAAGGTTCAAGGCAGTAATATTTAAAGTTCGATTAGATTCATTACGAATTATTAAGTCAACACCTTTTTCCTGTTCTTCCAATACAGGAACTTTACCATCAGCATTCAAAACTACAGTTTGCCGTTTAACTGATTTAACCACTTCAACCTTAAGTTTACCATTTAAGCGAGCAAAAGCATCCTCGTTATCCAAATCTAAAATAGTCTCATATCTAGCAACATGGATTAATCGATTAATTAGCTTTTTAGATGCTTCTGGTTCATCGACTTTAATCGAAAAAAGAAGATTTTTGATTAGCTCCTTATTCTCATCTAAAATTATATATTCGCCATCTGAAGTAAGGGAAACAAAATAATCCACATTTTCATTTTTTTCTTCGTCCGAGCAGAATTCTATCCAACGATGACCTTCAACTTGTGTTTTCACCTGTTCAAGAATTGTAGGAAGTAATGCAATATTGACACCCGGAAATGGTGGTAACGGGTCAGGCCGAATAACTCTAACTTTGCGAATTTGCTTTAACCCTGGCGATACATAAACAGCAGGAGAACCAATTTCAATCGTTCCTTCTGCTACTTCTACTAACTTAGGATGGAGGCTTCTAAGACCAGGTATTTCTATTACTTCTGCCCAACAGTCTGATGCTCCCAATTCTACAACTTTAACTCTCATGATGCGGTTTTCGCTGTTCTGAAAATCTATCGTTCTGAATGTATAAATCTCAAATTCATCCCCTTTTGTAATCCCGCTCGCTTGTCCCATTTGTAGCTGAACTCGGTTTGTCTTAATATCTACTTTCATCACCGGCACCTTACGGCTAGCACCAACAGATTGACCACCCAAAAAAGTGCGTTCAGTCTCTCCCATCAACATTGGTGTTTGTCGTTCAAATTCCTTGTGAACTTGATTAGAAATTTGATTGAACAGAGCCTCTACAGAAATTTCTGTGCCGTATTGCCGCAAAGCTTTTAATAAAAAATAAGTCAAAGCGCCGTTGCGTTCCGTCCCTTCAAAAACCTTTTCATAAGCAAATTCATGATCCCGACAAGCAGCGATTAATGTATAACCTTTTGGTTCGGGTAACAAACCATTAACAACAGTAATATTGCGGCTATTTTCTGTTGCAGTTTGCCAATTTTGGGCTAATTCCTGAAGCGGGGCGACTAAACTATCCGTAGGTCGAGGAGTGGTGTCAATAAACCCTTCCCCGCGAATCTGGTCATCTCCGCTCATTTCTCTGGTTGCACCACCGGAATGACAGCTATCGAGTACGAGGGTGACAACCAACTCTTTTTCCACCATGTCTTCCAGCAATTTAGCAAATTCTATATCGCGCAAATAGCGGGAATTAGGTTGACCGATATCTGTCGGAACTAAGGCTTCATCTAAAGCACCAAAACCCTTGAGGCTTTCAAAAATCGTTTTCGCGCGTCCCCCGTGACCAGAGTAGTGAATATAGACTTGATCTTGCGGTTGGGCTTTGGCTGTTAGTTCCTTGAATTTGGCGACGATATTTTCATAAGTGGGTAAAAGTTCCGGGGGTTCTTGGGGTTGATTGGGATTCTCGGAAGCAGTTGCCGTGAGTTTAATAATTTGGTCGGGGGTGAGGTTGAAGGTATCTTTTAAATAAGTTTCGACGTGGTTGATATCTTGAACACATCCCCGCAGGTTTTTGTAGTAGTTACCTTCTGGTAAGCGATGGGGGAAATAGAAATTGATACCGATGAGGAGGGCGTAGAAGTTGGGGGTTTGGTTGGTCATGGTTGATGGTGGGTAAGGGGTTTGGGAAAGGTTTGATTTTTATATAGGAGTAAACTGGGGGTTTTTATGCAGTTTTCCCTCTAAAACTATCAAAGCTTCTTGCATAAGTCTCTGTCAATTTCCAGGGCTTCTTCATCATTAGGATTAGGCTTGAGGTAATTATCTATAAAATTGCATCCTTCCTTAAGTAAATAATGAACATCCCACCGCCACAGTTTCACGGTGTTGTCACCACTGCCAGTGGCCAGCAGCTTGCCATTGGGGCTAAAACTGACAGCCCAAACCGAGTCTGTATGCCCTGAGAGGGTTTTAATTTCCTTGTCGGTGGTGGTATCCCACAGTTTCACGGTTTTGTCACCACTGCCAGTAGCCAGCCGCTTGCCATTGGGGCTGAAACTGACAGCCCTAACCGCGTGTGTATGCCCAGTGAGGGTGTTAATTTGCTTGCAGGTGGTGGTATCCCACAGTTTCACGGTGTTGTCACCACTGCCAGTGGCCAGCCACTTGCCATTGGGGCTGAAACTGACCGCCCAAACCGAGTCTGTATGCCCAGTGAAGGTTTTAATTTGCTTGCCGGTGGTGGTATCCCACAGTTTCACGGTGTTGTCACGACTGCCAGTGGCCAGCCGCTTGCCATTGGGGCTGAAACTGACAGCTAAAACCCCATCTGTATGCCCAGTGAGGGTGTTAATTTCCTTGCCGATGGTGGTATCCCACAGTTTCACGGTTTTGTCCTCACTGCCAGTAGCCAGCAGCTTGCCATTGGGGCTGAAACTGACAGCCCTAACCGCGTTTGTATGCCCAGTGAGGGTTTTAATTTGTTTGCCTGTGGTGGTATCCCACAGTTTCACGGTGTTGTCACCACTGCCAGTGGCCAGCAGCTTGCCATTGGGGCTGAAACTGACAGCCCTAACGGCGTTTGTATGCCCAGTGAGGGTGTTAATTTGCTTGCCGGTGGTATCCCACAGTTTCACGGTTTTGTCACCACTGCCAGTGGCCAGCAGCTTGCCATCGGGGCTGAAACTGACAGCATTAACCGCGTTTGTATGCCCAGTGAGGGTTTTAATTTGCTTGCCGGTGGTATCCCACAGTTTCACGGTTTTGTCAGCACTGCCAGTAGCCAGCAGCTTGCCATTGGGGCTGAAACTGACAGCTAAAACCCAGTTTGTATGCCCAGTGAGGGTTTTAATTTCCTTGCCGATGGTGGTATCCCACAGTTTCACGGTGTTGTCACGACTGCCAGTGGCCAGTAGCTTGCCATTGGGGCTGAAACTGACAGCTAAAACCGCATCTGTATGCCCAGTGAAGGTTTTAATTTGCTTGCCGATGGTGGTATCCCACAGTTTCACGGTGTTGTCCTCACTGCCAGTGACCAGCAGCTTGCCATTGGGGCTGAAACTGACCGCCCAAACCCAGTCTGTATGCCCAGTGAGGGTGTTAATTTCCTTGCCGGTGGTATCCCACAGTTTCACGGTGTTGTCAGCACTGCCAGTAGCCAGCCGCTTGCCATCGGGGCTGAAACTGACAGCTAAAACCCTGTTTGTATGCCCAGTGAGGGTTTTAATTTGTTTGCCGGTGGTGGTATTCCACAGTTTCACGGTTTTGTCATCACTGCTAGTGGCCAGCAGCTTGCCATTGGGGCTGAAACTGACAGCTAAAACCCTGTTTGTATGCCCAGTGAGGGTGTTAATTTGTTTGCCGGTGGTGGTATCCCACAGTTTCACGGTTTTGTCATCACTGCTAGTGGCCAGCAGCTTGCCATTGGGGCTGAAACTGACAGCATTAACCCTGTTCGCGTGTCCGCCCAAGGTGTTGGGCGCGGCAACCTTGGAAACTGTATTTAATAATGACAGTTCTACTTGGGTACGAGTATCAGCATCTACCCAGGGTGTACGTTGCATTTGCACAACCGCTTTTAAACTTGTTTTGACAGCTTGTGACTGGTCTAAATTTAAAAGCGCATCGGAATATTGAGCCAGAGAATTAATTTGATTGATAGCAGCATTCCACCAACCAACACCCGCTAATCCTGCTAAACCCAAAGCTATCACCGAAAAGCCACTAAGCCCGATAATTGTCAGTTGCCGCCTGCGTTGCTTTTTTTGTCTTTCTCTATCCCGTTCTTTAACGCTAACCTGAATAAAATCTCGTTCCTCCTGCGTCATTTCATCTGCACGTTGACGCAACCAATCTTCTGCCACAGTCAACGATGTCCCCCGCAACAAACCTCCAGAGTCATGGTTGTTATTTTTCCACTCCCGTAACCCCATCTTCAGTCGTTCTTGCCAAGTCCGAAACTGACGGTTAGCATTCATCCACTCGCGCAGAGTGCCCCATTCTCGAATCAGCGCTTCATGCACTACCTCTACCGTATCTTCCTGTTCTTGCCGTCCCGTCACTACCAATCTTGCTTGATATCCCGCTAAATAACTGACCAAATTCCAGTTATCTTCCCCCACTTCCGCACGGGTAGCAACGCGCCTGGTGTCTTCTGTTCCTTCCCCCGGACGCACTAATTGCACAAAGATACGTTGTGCCTGTTTTTTCTCGGTTTCGCTCAGTTGTTGGTAAACTTGTTCGGCATGATTGGCAATGGCTTTTTTCACCCCGCCAATTTTTTCATAAGCTTGGTGAGTTAACTCTCGGTTGATTTGCTTTTCCCACAAACGAGTTAGAGCAAATTCTAATAAGGGCAAATTCCCAGGTTCTTGCCCCACATCATCGAGAATGCGCTGGGTTAATTGCGGTTCTAACTGTACTTCCAATTTTTGAGCAGGTAATTCAATAGCTGCCTGTAATTCTTCCCGCTTCATGGAACTGAGTAACTGCGGTGTATATTCTTGCAGGGCATCCCGAAACGGACGATAGGAAAGCACATAACCGTAAAAGTCAGCGCGTAACGTCAAAACTAATGTAATATTTTTTTGAGCAATCGCCGTTAGCAACTCATTAGCAAAACGTTCCTGTTCTTCCTTTACTTGACAAAGGGTGTACAGTTCCTCAAATTGGTCGGCAACTAACAACAACCGTTTACCTGGGTTACGCTCTAAAATGCGAGATACAACTTGCTGTAAAGTGATTCTCCCATTTTGGAAATCGCCGGCTAATCCTACCGCTTCCCGCAATTGTTGAGTTTCACCCGCTTCTGGTTCTAATTGCCGCACTAAGGCAGAAGCCAAAGGCAAAAACGGTTCTTTTCCGGGACGAAATGATTCAATTAACCAAATTCCTTCTTTTCGCAATTTGGGAATTAAGCCGGCATACACCACAGAAGATTTACCACTTCCACTTGGCCCAACGACAGCTACTAAGGGTTGTGTATGAGTGACTTCTACTAACTTATTTACAAACTTTTCTTGTCCAAAAAAGAAGTCTGCATCTTCTTCTTTAAATGCAGACAATCCTTGGTAAGGGTTAGGCGGAATCACATCTTCAAAAGCAATTATACCGTCATCAATCGGAGCATCTATTAAGTTCTTTTTCTTAAAAACCGGAGTTTCATGCTCTAGGAAACTCATCATCTGCGAACGCCCTAAATCGTAGGCTTCTTCAATTTCATATCCTGCGGCAATCCCATCATAAAATGCCACCGCAAAGGCGACGGCTGCTTTATCTCCCACGGATCTATTCATGCCAACGACATAATTAACGTATTGGCTAATTGCATCAGCTTGTACTTCCGAATAACAAGCATTGAGAATTACGCACTCTACCCCTTTTTTAGCAAATAATTTAAACATACTGGCGAGGGCATTTGTCTGCACTAGCGCCATTTTTCCAGTATCATCTTCTAGGACAATTCCATCTTCTCCCGCACCATGTCCGCAAAAGTGAACAATATTCGGTTGATAATCTAAGATAGCCCGGTAAAAGTCACGGGAACGCACCGCCCATTTTTGTTCTAATTTATACAGTTCTCGTTTATTTGCCCTTCGCAATCCTTCGTCAATTTCCCGGATTTCTTGATCCAATCGCAAGGGAGCCGTATTTTTGGGATTAGCTGCCAGAATCAGAATTGTTTTGACGCGGGCATTGTTACTCATAAGACAAAGGAATGATAGGATAATTTTTCAACAAGCTAGACGGCTCTCCTGAGTTTTAGGTGATAATAAAAATAAAACTTCCCGTGGTACAGCCCGGAAAGCCTGCGTGAGCGAGACTACCGTTTCCACCACAAATCCAGAATAGCTCTTTATCCAAATTAAATGTATACTTATCAGGATTTTTTACCTACCAGAGAAACTTTTCATTGGGAATGAAAAGAACTTGCTGCCCGCAACTCCCGCGCCGTAGTTCCAGACAACTTCTTGAATCAGATAAAAAGGCACTTTGTCCCAAAGCAGATAGGATATCGGAATTGCTTTTGCCCGATCGCGAATTGACAAATAACCTAAATTCAGCCAAAACGCTCCTCGATCGATCGTTACCCGGTAAACCTCCGCTATCCACTGCTCGCACCAGTTTAAATACTCATCTAACACCAAGGATTTTTCCTACTCTTTGCCGATGTTATAAGGCGGGCTGGTAACGGTTAAATCTACAAATTGATCGGGTAGCAACTTCATTGCCTCCAAACAATCCAGGTTGTAAATTACGCAATTAGGAGCTGGGAAGTACGGTTTACCTAAAATATTCGCGATCTCAGTCAAGCTCATGAAATATTGGGGAGAGATTTTGTTGACAAGATGCAATAATTATAGTAAGTGACTTTAGAAATATTGTCAAACTCATCTGGATTGGCCGATCGCCCTGCCGGAAACAAAAGGTTACAATCACAAATAGATTCTATTTCCATAACATTACTGTTTATAGATTGAACTCCTCAGTGCCCAATAACAACACCTCAACACAATCCTTTCAATTTGACTCGATCGACAGCGCCCTCGCAGACCTCAAAGCAGGTCGCCCCCTGGTAGTAGTCGATGACGAAAATCGCGAAAACGAAGGCGATGTGATTTGTGCCGCCCAATTCGCCACCCCCGACAACATCAATTTTATGGCCGTGAACGCGCGGGGTTTGATTTGTCTGGCATTGAGCGGCGAAAGGCTCGATCGCCTGGAACTGCCCCTGATGGTCAGCAAAAACACCGACAACAACCAAACCGCCTTCACCGTCAGCATCGATGCAGTCAACGGCGTCAGTACCGGCATCTCCGCCGAAGACCGGGCACGCACCATCCAAGTAGCCATCCACCCGGACACCAAACCTCAAGACTTGCGCCGTCCCGGTCACATTTTTCCCCTGCGGGCGATCGACGGTGGCGTCCTCAAACGCGCCGGCCACACCGAGGCCTCGGTTGACCTCGCCAGACTCGCAGGGCTGTATCCCAGCGGCGTGATCTGCGAAATTCAAAACCCCGATGGTTCGATGGCGAGGTTGCCCGAATTAATCGAGTACGCCAAACTCCACAACCTCAAAATAATCAGTATTGCCGACTTAATTAGCTACCGACTCAAGCACGATCGATTTGTCCGCCGCGAAACCGTCGCCAAATTGCCCACTCAATTCGGCGATTTTATGATTTACGCCTACCGCGACACCCAAGATAATTCAGAACACGTTGCTATTGTCAAGGGCGACCCGGCAGAATTTAAAGACAAACCAGTGATGGTGCGGGTGCATTCCGAATGCCTGACCGGCGATGCTTTGGGTTCCCTGCGCTGCGACTGCCGGATGCAACTGCAAGCGGCACTGAAAATGATCGAAAATGTCGGTGCTGGCGTCATCGTTTACTTGCGCCAAGAAGGTCGGGGCATTGGATTGGTAAATAAACTAAAAGCTTACTCGCTGCAAGATTTGGGATTCGATACAGTCGAAGCCAACGAACGGTTGGGATTTCCCGCCGACTTGCGGAACTACGGCGTCGGAGCACAAATGCTCAACGATTTGGGAGTTCAAAAAATTCGGTTGATTACCAACAACCCTCGCAAAATAGCAGGTTTGAAAGGTTACGGCATTGAAGTAGCCGATCGCGTCCCCTTACTAATTGAAGCCACAGATTACAACTCGATCTATCTGGCAACAAAAGCCGAAAAACTCGGTCATATGCTACTGCAAACTTATTTAGTAACAGTGGCGATTCAGTGGAACGAAAAAGCAGAGGGAAAAGAGGAAGATTCTGCCATTCAAAATCGGTACGAACACCTCGAAAAACTGCGGCATTTGACGGCTAACCAGCACTTGCTGCTGCAAGAAGAAGCGCGGCCGGTGGGCATAGCCCTTTTCGGAGAAGGCTCCCTCATCGTTCACCTGGGCTTCGATCAAGCCGGACTCGCAGCCCCCGACTGGTACTTGGATGTAAACCATCCTTACGTCAAGGCGATCGGTCAAATTTTGGGCGAAATCAGCACTGAGCCGAATTTGCAAACATTAGAATTCATGGTTTCCTCCGGTGGAGATCCGCTCAAAACCCTGCAAGTCCAGCTCGATCGCGAGACATTCCTTTTGTCGGAATTAACCGGAATTTGCGATCGGCTCGAACCTCAAAAAATCTACAGTTTTGCTCCTCTTGCCTGAAGGCAGAAGGTAGAAGCCAACCCCCCTACCCCAGCAGGGGGGAAGGCAGAAGCCAAGAAAAACTGTGAATTTCAGAATAATACTTGTTGATACCAGCATCTTCCTTTCGTCAGAAAGCACCTACCAATAAAAACAGTGAATAACAATGTTGATTGCAGTCTAACAAGTCGATGTAGCGAACACTTGAGAGAGAATCGTCGCTGCACATTTATATTATTAAGCAGTATTAATACTCATTAAATTATTCACTAGGACTTTTAGTTAATGTTAATTTTTTTAGACATTGATGGTGTACTTATTCCTGACAGAAGAAATGGCTCGAGTTTGCAAACAGATATAATGAAATTTAATTCAGTTTGCCTTAATCACTTTGAAAATGTCCTTCGTTCCTATCCTAATGCGCGAGTAGTAATTTCATCATCCTGGCGTGAAATATTCCCCTTCGAGGTAATCCCGCCATTATTTTCACCAGATATCGCTCTCCGTATTATCGGATTCACCCCTTTTCTCAACCCCAAAAATATTCATCAACACAAATATTTACGACACCAGGAAGTTCTTGAGTATCTTCGACAAAATCAAGCAGAAAACTCACCTTGGGTAGCCATTGACGATATTCCAGAACACTATCCGCCAGATGCGCCAGTTGTGGCTATTGATGATTACAATGGTTTTGACCAGAACTCAGCCAAGGTACTTTCAGAATATCTAACTTGATTTCAAAGGTTAGGAAAAAAGTATCGGAATAGAGAGGGTGAATTTGACATGGAAATGAACGTTGGTGACTTTCTGCACCGACTCGACCTCAGAGGACAAGCACTTAAAGGCACCAACCTTGGCGGTGCGGAACTCCGGGGAGCCAACCTCCGAGGCACGGATCTCCGAGAAACCAACCTCAGCGGCGCTATGCTCAGGTATGCAGACCTGATGGAAGCCGACCTCAGCGGCGCTAATCTCAGCGGGGCGGATTTAGCTGAATCATTTCTTAATTTAGCTAACCTCACTAGAGCTGATTTGACTGGTGCTGTCCTCCGAGAAGCTAATCTGGTAGGAGCCGAATTCACGGGCGCCAACCTCAAACAAGCAAGTTTGATCAAGGCTAATTTAGTTGGAGCAAATCTCCACGAAGCCAACTTAACCAGAGCCAACCTTAGCGGGGCCGATTTGCGCGGTTCTCAGTTGAGCGGCGCTATTTTAGACAAGGCCGTATACAACAACCGGACTATCTTTCCCGAAGATATTGATCCGGGTGCAATGGGAGCATTTTTGCTAGCTCCCAATGCTTCGCTCCCTGGCTTAAATCTGGCTATGGTAGATTTGACCGAAGCGGATTTAAAAGGAGCCGATTTGCGGCGGACAAACTTATACAAAGCTATTTTATTTGGCGCCAAACTCGATCGGGCAAACTTAGCAGGAGCCAACCTCAGCGGAGCGGACTTGAGGGAAGCCAGTTTGAGTGGCACGATTTTGGAGAAAGCTGTTTACAGCAACAAGACTTTGTTTTCAGAAGGCATTGACCCCAGTCTGGGCGGAGCTTATTTAATTGCTCCCAATGTATCGCTGCAAGGGGTAAATTTAACCGGAGCCGACTTAAACGGGTCAGATTTAAGCGGAGCTAATTTGAGCGCTTCTAACTTAACTTCGGTCAATCTCAAAAATGTAGACCTCAGCAGAGCTAGCTTAAAAAAAGCTTACCTCAAAGGTGCAAACTTGGAGGGAACAGATTTGAGAGGAGCCGATTTAAGCGGCGCAATTTTACACCAAGTAAACTTGAGTTCTGCTGACCTCCGGGGTGTAGACTTAACAAGGGCTGACCTCAGCGGCGCTAATTTAAGGGATGCCGATTTGAGGGAGACAGATTTCACCGGAGCTACTTTGCTGTTCGCTAACTTGAGCGGGGCCGACTTGAGAGGTGTAGACTTGACAAAAGCTGACCTCAGCGGCGCGAAGTTAAACGAAGCTGATCTCCGAAAAGCAGATTTGATGAGAGTAAATTTGGAGGGAGCAGATTTAACTGAGGCCGATTTGAGCGATGCTCATTTATTCCGAGTTAATCTCAGAGGTGCTAACCTGAAAGGTACTAACCTCAAAGGCGCAAGTTTAAAAGGGGTATTTTTGACCGACGCTTATTTGAGCGAAACGGATTTGACCGATATAGATCTGAGTCCGAGTTTTTTTGAATTGCCGCTAGAATCGGAATGGTAATTAGTCATTTGGCAGTTGGCAGTTGGCAGTTGACATTTGACAGCGGCCAGTTGACATTTGACAGGAAAGCAGTCATTTATCTGAACAATCTAAAATCTAAAATCTATCTGAACAATCGAAAATCTAAAATCTAAAATCTAAAATGGATCGACCGTTAGGCTCTGTTATTCAAGGTTCCCTCAGCAAGGGATTAGAAGTGCGACTGCACGCCGATGTTTCGGTGGAAGATATGAGGGTGGGGAAATTTCTAGTAGTGCGGGGGGTGCGATCGCACTTTTTCTGTATGCTCACCGACGTGTCTCTCGGAACTTCTAGCGCCCGCATTTTATCGAATCCTCCCAATCCCGACGACGATTTTCTGCTCGCAGTGCTAGCTGGTAGCAGCACCTACGGTACGATCGAACTGTCGCCGATGTTGATGTTGACTGCTGAACGAGAAAAACAGCAGGCAATTTTCGACCCGAGGAAAAACGGCCCAGTTCGCGAGAATAAGCTGGCGTTAGGAAATTTGGCTTCTTTTGAGTCACAAAGCGGTGCGGATATTGAATTGCTGCCGGTCAAAACTATTCCCAGCCACTTTTCGCAGGTGTTTGATGCCAAAGAAAGTGATTTTCGGGCAGTTTTTGGCTGGGAAGATGACCCGTATCGCCGCAATTTTGCGATCGGCAAACCGATTGACATGGACGTTGCTGTGTGCTTGGATTTAGATCGGTTTGTGGAACGCAGCAACGGAGTTTTTGGCAAGTCGGGAACGGGAAAATCTTTTCTGACGCGCTTGCTATTGTCGGGAATTATTCGCAAGCAGGCTGCTGTTAATTTAATTTTTGATATGCACTCGGAGTACGGGTGGGAAGCGGTTTCGGAAGGGAAACAGTTCAGCACTGTTAAAGGTTTGCGGCAGTTGTTTCCCGATAAAATTCAGATTTATACCCTAGATCCAGAATCGACAAAACGCCGGGGAGTCCGCGACGCTCAAGAATTATTTTTGAGTTTCGATGAAATAGAAGTGGAAGACATCGCGCTGGTACAACGCGAGTTAAATTTGTCGGAAGCTAGTATCGAAAATGCAATAATTTTGCGAAACGAATTGGGCAGCAGTTGGATCAATAAGTTGCTGGAAATGAGCAATGAAGATATTTCAATCTTTTGCGAAGAGAAGCGGGGAAATAAATCTTCGATTATGGCTTTGCAGCGAAAATTAGAGCGTTTAAACGATTTGAAATATATTCGGAAACGCTGTCCGAAAAATTATGTGAGTGAAGTTTTGCAGTGTTTGGATGGGGGGAAGAATGTAGTAATTGAGTTCGGTTCGCACTCGGATTTGCTGTCCTATATGTTAGCAGCAAACGTAATTACTCGTCGCATTCACGGATCTTACGTGCGGAAGGCGGAGAAGTTTTTGCAGAGCAAAAATCCGTGCGATCGCCCGCAGCCATTGGTGATTACCATAGAGGAAGCTCACCGCTTTCTCGATCCGGCGATCGTGCGATCGACTATTTTCGGTACGATCGCCAGAGAAATGCGAAAATACTTCGTAACCCTGCTGATTGTAGACCAGCGTCCCTCCGGCATCGACGGCGAAGTCATGTCGCAAGTCGGAACGCGGATCACAGCTTTGCTAAATGATGATAAAGACATCGATGCTATTTTTACCGGCGTTTCTGGAGGGCAGAGTTTGCGTTCAGTTTTGGCAAAACTCGACTCCAAACAGCAAGCATTAGTTTTGGGACACGCCGTACCGATGCCCGTCGTCGTGCAAACTCGCGCCTATGACGAGCAATTCTACAGAGAAATTGGGGATATTGACTGGCAAGAAATGCCCGATGAACAAGTATTTGCAGAAGCTGAAGCTGCTAAAATGGATCTGGGGTTTTAGTTGGGATTGGCGATCGGAAAATATCGAGACATTCACCGCAACTTCCTCACGCTCGAATGACTGTAATTATTCTTCCCATACTCGTCGTATGAATTTCAGTATTCAACCGTTCTTCTAATTCCGGTGCATTATCTCTGCGATCGAATATCACCAACCAACCCGAATCTTGTCCCAATCGAGCCAAATATCCATCTAACTGCTCTAAACCTTTACTCAACGGATCGACTTTCCGAGTCCGCCAAACCTTCAGTTCAATTCCCAATGTCACCTCACCGTAGCGCAAGCATAAATCCATTCTGTCGCGCCCGATCGCATATTCCCTCTCCAAAGTTCCGCCACCATTAATCACCCGATGCAGAAACGCCATCAGCACCAAATGCGGGGCAATTTCGGGGTAAGACGCGCTTTTGAGTAACGGTTCGCCATGTTGCAGCCAAAATTCCAGAAAAGTTTTGAGTAGCGCTTGCGTGTCTAATTTGCCGACTTCAGTCAACCAACTCGGTGCAATTTGCGGCAGAGAAGCCATTGGCGTTACGGTGAGGACGCGGGGCAACACTTCTCGGTAAATTGGGTTGGCGATCGTCAATCCACCCTGAACATCCATCTTACACAAACCCAAATCGATTAAAAATTGAATATCATCATTGGGAATATTACCAAGTTCCAAACCAGCCAACATCGGCTCGATAATTGCTTTGACTCGGTTTTCTCTAAGCCGTTCTGCTAAACTATCTAAATGCGTATCTTGTCGTTTGATGAGAATTTCTTTAGCTGTTAAAATATGTTCGGGCGTAATTTCTCTAGATTCATCTGTCACTAATTCTTCGACTATTTCCTTAGCTAAAGCATTCACCAACCAAGGTTGTCCCTGAGTCAGTTCAAACGCTAAGGCTACGGCTTCAGGTGTAAAAACTTGTCCGGTATCTTGGGTATGTTGCGCGTAGAGTTCGGCGACTTCTCCTGCATTAAAATCTCTGAGAGTAATCGATCGCACTTTAATATTAAACGGACTGGATGTGTTGAGTCGATCGCTCCCACCCACAGCCACTTTGTAATCGCGGACATCCCGCAAACCGATTAAGCCAACCGATTGCGGAAACGCTTTCGGGCGAGAGGGATAACCATTGCGTAACTGACGCAAAACTGACAGCAATACTTCATTTTGGAGCGAATCAATTTCATCAATGAAGATTGCTAAAGGGCGAGGTGAAGTTTGAGCCCATTGTCGCAGTGTTTCTTCAATTCCTTGTCCTACCTCCATCTCTTGCTGGGCGGGCGGCTGGAGTTCCGGTGGCAGATAGACTCGCGCCTCACTTCGCCAAGAACTTAAGATTGCTGCTTGGGCTCTTTGCGGATCGTCATTAAAGGGCGAACCCAATTCTACCGAAACCACGATCGAAGTGTAGCGCCCGCTATCGACCAGTTGCTTGGCTAAAGCCAGCATCGCCGTGGTTTTACCAATTTGTCGGGGTGCGTGGATGACGAAATAGTTTTCCTGGGCAATCAGTCGCTCTAAATTCGGGAGGCGACGCGTTGCTGGTAACATATAGTGGATGTCGGCGCGGCACGGGCCTGCGGTATTGAAGTGGCGCGGCATAGGTCAACTGGGGCGAATGGGGCTGCTCTGAGTTTACTGTACTGGAGAATTAGCTTAACTGGGCGCTTAAATAGCGGATATTGAGTAGTGAATTTTTCAGTCGTTTTGCAGAATAAGTTCATGTTGCAACCGGTTGGAAATAATAATTAATCAGTCGCTTGCACCATCAGCTATTTAGGAAAAATGAAGCCCGCGAAGCAGGTATGGTAGCCGTGAAAAACAGGTAAAATAGGTAACAACCCCTCATCCCCTCATCCCTCACCCCTAACCCCCCAACCCTCTCATCTATAAATTTTGGATCGAGTTAAGTATTGTTAAGTAGCTCGGACTCATTATATTGAACTTAAAAAGCGGCACAGCCAGTTGTTTTATGGCTTTAAGTAGCTCTATTTATTCTTATTCTCACCCATTCTCCCCTTCTCTCATTCTTCCCCTCTCCCACTCACCCATTCTCTTTTTCTCGCCCTACTCCTCTCCCCAACCAAGAAACGATGAGCGATGCACAGCCACTACTACGGCGATCGGGTTCGGTTATCTCGCATCGCAGCATCTAGCCAGCGCCCAAATTTCAAGCGATGATGGAACAGAGAGCAAAACACAGCCCTCGAATTGCATGAGTCTGCATGAGTATTGTGAAGTTGAGTTGCAGTTAAAACTAGCAGGGAATTGAAAACCTTAAGGAAAAATGTAGAATCTTGACCTTAAGACAGAGGTTTTTACTCTTTACGATCCTCAAAATTGGGAATAATATTGAGAAAACTAAACTCTTGCTCCACTTCGCCTTGAACTAGCCGTTAAAGCTAGCGAACTACCGAAAATCGACGGCGATTACTGGAAATCAAGCACAAAAGTAATCCCAAACAAAAAGCTTCTACCGATCGTCACCGATAAACAAGAGGGGAAACATCCCCTTTGTCGCAGTCTTTATCCCACTTGCAAAAGTGGGACAGGGTATCACCAACTTTTTATCTGTTGTTACAAGGAGTGCAATACTCACCCATGTCCACCACAACCCCCAAAAACAAAACAGTGAAAGCCGATCGCATGGGCAGCCGGCCATACTCCTCAACGGATACGGTTCGTGCCTATCTGCACGAGATCGGTCGCGTACCCCTGCTAACCCGAGAAGAAGAAATTGTTTTCGGGAAGCAAGTGCAGCAAATGATGAAATTAATCGAAGCAAAACAAGCACTTGCTAAAGAATGGCAGCGGGATCTGACAGATCAAGAGTGGGCTGCCGAAATGGAGTTGACCGAACCTGAACTTAGCCGCATCTTACACATAGGGCGGCGGGCTAAGCAAAAGATGATTGAAGCGAATTTGCGGCTAGTAGTGGCGATCGCCAAAAAATACCAGAAACGCAATATGGAATTCTTGGATTTAATTCAAGAAGGTACTCTTGGTTTAGAACGAGGAGTCGAAAAATTTGACCCGATGCGGGGATACAAATTTTCTACCTATGCCTACTGGTGGATTCGGCAAGCAATTACCCGCGCGATCGCCCAACACGCCCGCACAATTCGATTGCCAATTCACATCACCGAAAAACTCAACAAAATCAAAAAAGTGCAGCGGGAACTCACGCAGCAGTTGGGCAGGTCTCCCTCCCCTGGCGAAATTGCCACCGCCCTCGAACTGCACCCTTCCCAGATTCGGGAATACCTGCTGATGGCAAGACATCCAGTTTCTTTGGACTTGCGGGTAGGAGACAACCAAGATACCGAACTGCAAGAACTCTTAGAAGACGAAACGGCATCTCCAGAAAACTACATTACCTCGGAATTGCTGCGGCAAGACCTCGATACTTTGATATCAGAACTTACCCCCCAGCAGCGAGATGTAATAATTCTGCGCTTCGGTTTGGAAGACGGCACCGAAATGTCTCTGGCGAAAGTCGGAGAACGGTTAAATCTCAGCCGGGAACGGGTGCGGCAGCTAGAACATCAAGCCCTCGCCCACCTGCGTCGCCGCCAATCTCAAGTCCGAGAATACTTGGCTAGTTAGTCACTAAAAAAGTTGAGATTTTTCCCAAAATCTCAACTTTTTTTTCGTGTGGGCGCGGCTGGGAAGGATAGTTTTATACCAGTAAAAAAAAAGAAGGGAAATGTAGGCCCGTGCTCTAAACCCTTATGGAATAGGTCACGCCAAATTATTCAATTCTTTAATCTAAAATTTAAAATCTAAAATGGTATTATTTGACGGGTCGATCGCCCGATCGGGGCGGACGCAAAATTGGTCAAAACTAATCTTAGATTTAAGTTCAGCCATCGGGCGGGCGATCGTTCCTTCAAGTTTATAGCCAACATTAAGCCAAATACCCGGTTTCTCTACGATCTTTGTGAAAATGGTACAAGAGGCGCTTGGAACCAGCTATTTTAAATTTTGGGGTCTGGAGTGGTTTTGACTTATTTGATATTGACAGGAAGTTTAGAAGCGATCGCGATCGTGCTTGCTCTCTCGCCCGGTAACTTCAGCATCGCATTCCCCGCACGGCGGGCACACGACTCGGACATCAAATCCGGCGTTTTAAGCTCGCAATCCCCGCCAAATCCTCCGCCAGATACAGCTAGCACAGGTTTAGCCGATGGCATTTACCTCTACGGTCAGTCGAGCAAGCCAGAGGAAATTAAACAGGAATATTTTGTATTTGAAATGCGGCAGAGTAAGGTAGTCGGCGCTTTTTACCTGCCTCGGTCTGCTTTTTACTGTTTTTACGGCACGGGCGATCGAACTCAGTTAAATTTAACAGTAGTGGACACTTACGACGGCAGTCGCTCTCCCTACTCCGTAAACCTGCAACAGTATTACCCAATTTCCATCATCAGCGACAACGATCATCGCATCTTGGGTCTTTGCACGGAATCTCACAAAGAGCAAGTGTGGGAAAAGTAGGAAACACGCGCTGCGCCACCAGTCAATAGATTTTAGATTTTAGATTTTAGATTTTAGATTTTAGAATTGAAGAAAGCAACCCCACTGATACATCGGGCGCCCCCGGACCAAATTGCTTTCGGTCAGGGTTCAGGAAACAGTAGTAAAATTGCTCCTGAGTTGAGAATTTCGGACGGACACCACACACGTCAATCACCCGACACCGATGTCGCTACGCGACCCGCAAGCTACGGAGTACCGATACGGTGTGGGCTTGAAAAAGCCGAGTTGACCAGTCTAAGTGGTTCGCCCACTACGTTTAAGGTAAGCGTTCAAGTACCTACCAGAAAATGCGTGCTAGTTTTCTGCTCTAGAATTCAAAAGTTAAACAGGTGTAAGGGTTAAGCCAGTGCTTTTGAAATAGTTACCGACCTTAAACATTGACGAAGCAAACATTACCCAGAAATGGAGGACATTTAATGTCTAATTTTGTTTTTGTACGTGATACTCAAAAACGACCGCTCAATCCAATCCGCCCAGGATTGGCTCGCAAATTGCTAACCACTGGCAAAGCTGCTGTTTTCAGGAGGTATCCATTCACGATAATTCTCAAAGTAGAGGTAACAGTACCCCAAAAACCAATCACTCTTAAATTAGATCCTGGCTCCAAAACCACGGGAATCGCATTAGTCCAAGGAGAAAACGTAATCTTTGGCGCAGAACTAACCCACAGGGGGCAAGCTATCAAAGCCAGTCTGGAGTCGCGCCGTTCATTGCGTAGAGGCAGAAGAAATCGCCATACCCGCTACCGAAAAGCTAGATTTTTAAATAGAACTCGCCCGAAAGAGTGGCTGACTCCAAGCTTACAACATCGTGTCGAAACAACCCTAACATGGGTAACTAGATTGATAAAAGTTGCGCCAATTTCTTCTGTTGTTCAAGAACTTGTCCGGTTCGACCTCCAGCAAATAGAAAACCCGGAAATTAGCGGAGTGGAGTATCAGCAAGGTGTTTTATGTGGCTACGAGATCCGCGAATATTTACTCCATAAATGGGAGAGAAAGTGCGCGTATTGTGGAGTTGTTGATACACCTCTACAAGTAGAGCACATTCATCCCAAAGCCAAGGGCGGATCTGATCGTATTTCTAATCTTTGCCTTGCTTGCGAAAAATGCAATATCAAGAAAGGAACTCAGAATATTGAGCAGTTTCTCTCGAAAAAACCAGAGGTTTTGAAACGGATTCTGTCTCAAGCAAAACGTCCTTTGAAAGATGCAACAGCGGTTAATTCTACTCGTTGGGCGTTATTTAACCGACTCTGTATGACTGGCTTACCAGTTTCTACTGGCAGTGGCGGTTTAACAAAGTTCAATCGCACTCGCTTAAATTTAGCTAAAACTCACTGGCTAGATGCAGCTTGTGTCGGCAGAATTGAATCGTTGAAAGTTTTAATAAACAAGCCCTTGTTAATTAAAGCGACTGGACATGGGACACGCCAAATGTGTCGTACCGACAAATTGGGTTTCCCGTCCCGCTATGTTCCCAGGTTTAAGTTTGTTAAAGGTTTTCAAACGGGAGATATCGTCAAGGCGGTTGTAACTTCTGGTAAAAAGGTTGGTATATACGTTGGACGTGTTGCCGTAAGAACCAGTGGTTCATTCAATATTTCCGCCTCGGAATTGGTGTCAGGAATTAGTCAGAAATATTGTTCACTTGTTCATAGAAAGGATGGTTATTCATATGCGGCCTAAACCTTGCCCCCCTTTTCCTCTCGCCACTGACCTGACTACAGGTACAGTGGGAGTCTCCAAGGGGGAATAAAGATGAAACTGCGTCGAAAAACACTATCGATCATTGGCATTACCATCGCTGGACTGACTAGCATTCTGTATGTCGCCTCCTCAAGCATCCTCTTGGGCAGCCTGATCAAAGCAGAGGAACAAGAAGCCACACAGGTTGTCAAGGGAGTGCTCAATGTGTTCGGGCAAACCGCAGATGACTTTAACTCGCGCTTTGCCGATTGGTCGTCCTGGGACGACACCTACAATTTTATCCAAAACCGCAACTCAGAATTCATTGACTCCAATTTAATTCCAGAAGGGCTCGCTAATATAAGAGTTAATATAGCCGTATTTGTCAATACTTCGGGCAAAATAGTTTACGGTACGGGTTTAGACAGCGAAAAGCTGAAACTAACGCCTGTTCCAGAAGCATTAAAACGGCGCATTTCTCTCAGCGACCCGCTGTTGCACCACCCCAACGCCAAAAGCAGCCTCGCTGGTATCATGCTGCTACCGTCAGGGCCAATACTGATTACTTCCCGGCCTATTCTCACGACTAAAAGCACTGGCCCGATCCGAGGTACGCTGATATTCGGGCGCAATTTGGATGCTACGGGCATTGCAAAGGTTTCTAAAATTACTCGCTTGCCGCTAATCGTACACAGCGTGAATGAGGCTAGGTTGCCTGCAGACTTTCAGCAAGTGCGGGAGAAACTGTCGGAAAAAAAACCGATTTTGGTGCGTCCTTTAAGCGAAGAGTCGATCGCGGGTTACGCTTTGATCAGGGATATTTACAACCAACCTGCGCTGCTATTGCGGGTGGATATCCCCAGAGAAATATACCGGCAAGGTCAGATTAGTTTGCTGTACCTGCTGGGGTCTGTAGCGTTAGTAGGAGTTGGGTTAGTCGGCTGCACTCTACTACTGCTAGAGCGTCTTGTACTGTCTCGGTTGAGCAGTTTGGCGAAAGCAGTGAAGCGCGTCAGTAGCAGCCAAGACCTCTCGGTGCGACTACCGGTGACGGGTGAAGACGAGTTGTCCGACCTTGCCCATACTATCAACGGAATGTTGAGTGCGATCGCCCAAGCCGACAGCGAACAACTTGAGGAAAAAGCCCGCTACAGAGCCGTAGTCGAGCAAGCTACAGATTGCATTTTCCTGTGGGACGCTCAAACCAAACGTCTTTTGGAAGCCAATACAGCGTTTAGAGACTTGCTCGATTACAGTCTTGATGTGATTTCGCAACTGACTATTTACGATATCATCGCTTACTCTAAAGACCTAATTGACAACAATATCGAGTTGCTGCTGACGGACAAACAATTCAGAATTGGCGAAGTTCTCTACCGCCGCCGAGACGGTTCCTGCGTGGATGTAGAAGTGAGCGGGAGCGTGATTTCCTACGGCGGCCGCGAGATTATTTGCACGGTTGTCCGCGACATTACCGAGCGCAAACAAGCCGAAGCCGAACTGCGAGCCTCGGAAGAACGGTACAGACTTTTGTTTAAAAATAACCCCCATCCGATGTGGGTTTACGATTTAGAAACTCTGGAATTTATAGCCGTCAATCAGGCAGCCGTCGAACATTACGGCTACACTCGCGACGAATTTCTCAAGATGACCGTTGCGGACATTCGTCCCCCCCAAGAGATGCCGAGATTGATAGAAAATATCTCTCCAGTAGATGCCGGTATTGAGTTTGCAGGTGTGTGGCAGCACCAGAAAAAAGACGGAACAATTATTGATGTAGAAATTACTTCTTATGCTCTGGTATTTGATAGTAGAAATGCTGAATTAGTGCTGGCTCACGACGTAACCGACCGCTTGCAAGCCGAGGCAGAACTCTACAAGGCAAAGGAAGCTGCAGAAGCAGCTAATTTGGCTAAAAGCCAGTTTTTGGCTAACATGAGCCACGAACTGCGAACTCCTCTGAATGCGATTATCGGTTACAGCGAGATTCTGCAAGAAGAGGCTTTAGATTTGGGCGAGGAAAATTTTGTGTTGGATTTGGAGAGAATTCACAATTCAGGCCAGCTTTTACTTTCCTTAATTAATGATATTCTGGACCTGTCGAAGATTGAAGCCGGTCACGCGGAACTTGAATTAGAAACTTTTGACGTGTCGGAGGCAGTTCAAGATGTAGTCCGAACTGTTGAACCGCTATTTTTGCGGAACACTAATCGCCTGAATGTGGAATGTCCTAATAATATTGGCGAATTGTATTCCGATCAAATTAAGTTTACTCAAATTTTGTTTAATTTGCTCAGTAATGCAGCTAAGTTTACTCATAAAGGGACAATTACACTCAGCGTTGAAAGAATTAAAAATGACGAGAATCGTTGGAATTCGGAACAGTTAATTATTAAGTGTACTGATACGGGGATTGGGATTACTCCTGAACAGCTACAAAAGTTATTTCAACCTTTTACGCAAGCTGATGCTTCGACTACCCGCAAGTACGGAGGTACGGGTTTGGGTTTGTCAATAGCGCAGAAATACTCTCATATGCTGGGGGGAGAAATTACTGTGAGTAGCGAGTTTGGCAAGGGGTCAACTTTTACTCTGATGTTGCCAGCATAGCTCGATTTTAGATGTTATAGCAATCCTAAATGATTCAGATAAATTTGTAGGGGTAGTGCTACCCCTACTCCCCGTGCCTACCCCCTATCTATCGGGCAACCACGGGGAGTAGGGGTCGGATTGCCCCTACAATAATTATGAGAATGATTTAGGATTGCTATAGATGTTAGATGTTAGATGTTAGATTGGGTAAAAAGTCCTGACTAGAAACAACATAAATACGGTTTGTAGTCAGGCTTCAGTCAACTCCCAATCAGCTTTTAGCTAATTAGGACTAAACTTTTGAAGACCAACAACTTTAATACTCAATACCTGCTTGAGCTTTAATCCCTTGTTCTCGGAATGGATGCTTAACTAAAGTCATTTCTGTCACCAAGTCTGCCCGTTCGATTAGTGCTGGCGGGGCGCCTCTGCCGGTTAAAATAATGTGGGTTTCTTCGGGTTTGTGGTCTAACCCGGAAAGCACTTGCTCGACTTGCAAATAACCTAGTTTTAATGCTATATTGACTTCATCTAGAAGAACTAATTTAAATTCGGGATTGCAGATAAAAGTTAGGGATTTTTCCCAGGCTTTTTGAGCTGTTTCGATATCTCGATCGCGGTCTTGCGTGTCCCAGGTAAAGCCTTCTCCCATTGCGTGAAATTCTAGCTGTTTTTCCCAGAGTTGAAAAACGGCTTTTTCTGCGGGTTCCCAAGCTCCTTTGATAAATTGTACTATGGCGACGCGGTATCCGTGACCGAGCGATCGCACAACCATTCCCAAGGCAGCCGTGGTTTTGCCTTTACCGTTACCCGTATTGACTATAATTAAACCTTTTTCTTTGGAGGAGTTAGCGATTCGCTGTGATTGCACTTCTTGGCGTCGCTGCATTTTCTGTTTGTGTTGTTCGGCTGTTAAGCCAGTGGGTGCAGTAGTTTCTGTATTGGTTTCCATGAGATTTTTTTTAACCGCAGATGAACGCAAATAAACGCTGACAGATGCAGGATGTCTAGTTATTGCCACAGTGTTTTCAAGTTTAGCACGAAACCGGGCAAAACATCTTCTCCCGATAGTTCTGTTGGACATTCCAAAACTTCTATTTCTTGTCCTTGGCGATAGATTTCGACTCTCCGGGTTTTGCGGTTGATTAACCAGCCTAATTTTACTTGGTTATTCATGTATTCTTGCATTTTGTCTTGAGTATCTTTTAAACTGTCCGTTGGCGACATTAACTCTAAGACAAAATCCGGGGCAATGGGAGGAAATTTTTGTTTTTGTTCGGGAGTGAGTGCATCCCATCTTGATTTTTCAATCCAAGAGACATCGGGAGAACGGTTTGCACCGCTGGGCAGTTTGAAGCAAGTTGAAGAATCGAAACAAATTCCCAGTTGAGTTTGTCTGTTCCAAATTCCAAAATCAGTAGCTATTTCAAAATTGTAATTTCCGGTTTCTCCTCCTGTGGGTGGCATGACGATTATTTCTCCTTTGGCGTTGCGTTCAAATTTGACATCGGGGTTTTCGCGACACAGTTGATAAAATTGGTCGTCGGTTATTTTGGCGATCGAGTTGAAGTTGATGGTAACTGCTATCATGGTATTTTATCAGGATGCGTTGGGACTTTTAAGCCAGATTATGTATATGAAGGCGGCTCAATGCCGAGCGATGCAGATGCTGTAAATATTATTAATGGTTAAGAGGATTTAATGGATATCTTTTTATGCACTTTGGCTCATTATATCACATCCTTATAACTAGCTATTAATAGTTTTATCAAATGCTTTTTGGAGGAAACACTTACAGACATACCAATAATAAAATGCAATGTTGATTTCGCTAAGCAATTTAGGTATTCCCTCTAGTAAACTGGAGAATATCTTGTTTTTTATATGCAGGGAATCAACGCCGATCGCAAAAAACAACAAGCCTACACCCGCTAACAATATTTGGTAGGGAGTTAACTGTAGTTCTCGCCGAAAAAACCATCCGTAGGATGACAAAACCACGGCGTATAAAAGACTTACTCCGAGCTTAGGAATTCCCCCGGCTACCATATATATATGAATTCTGTAAATTTCATTTAGTAAAAATCCACCTGTTAATAAAGCCGAAAACAGAATAAATCGATTTTCTGAAGTGCGCGGTTGAATACTTCGAGCTAATTTATAGGTGAAAGTACAAACAATGACGGGTACAGAACATAAAATTTGGAAAGTCCGAGTTAACAAAGCGACATTGGGATGGGGATAAGAATAAGGCGGCAAGAATAAATCGCTGACTTTTAACCCGGAAAGTTGAGTGAAAAATATCAGTATCGCCACCAATAATAAGGAGAAACAATTGAGGCGAACAACAAAGCGAGAAATAGTCATAAGCAATTAATCCCCAAAATTAGGTTTACTGCCAAAAGCCAAAAAAATTATATCACCAATATCTCTGGATATTTTGCTAAACTTAATCATGAGTGTTATCAAAACAAGGAGACAGTCATGCTGTCAGTGAAAGAAGCAGAATCGATCGTTCTAAATTTGGCGCAACCCCTCGACAGTCAGCGGGATGTAGAAACTGTAGACTTACTGGCAGCATCGGGGCGCATTTTGGCTGCACCCGTCACTGGTTCCCTGGATTTTCCTTATTGGGATAATTCAGCAATGGATGGGTACGCGGTGCGGTTTGCGGATGTGGAAAACTGTAGCACCGAAAAACCAGCGGTACTCGAAGTAGTTGAGGAAATTCCAGCGGGATATCGACCTCAAAGTACGGTGCAATCGGGGCAAGCGGCGCGAATTTTTACAGGTGCTATAATGCCAGCGGGTGCTGATACGGTGGTAATGCAGGAAGAAACAAGGCGTGAGGGCGATCGTATTTTTATCTTAGTTTCTCCTGAAAAACCGCAAGCATTTGTCAGACACAAAGGCGCTTTTTATCAAGCAGGAACAACTTTGCTAACTCCCGGTACAGTTATCAACGCCCCAGAAATGGCGGTGTTAGCAACTGCCCAGTGCATTCAAGTTCCCGTTTATCGGCGGCTGCGGGTGGCAATTTTTTCTACTGGTGACGAATTGGTATCGCCTGACGAACCTTTGGCACCGGGGAAACTGGTAGACTCGAATCAGTATGCTTTGACAGTTTTGTTGGCACAAATGGGATTTGAACCGATTCGATTGGGCATAGTTCCTGATAATGAAGAGGCGTTAAAGAAGGCGATAGCCGGGGCTGTGGCGACGGCGGATGTGGTGCTTTCTACGGGCGGCGTCTCGGTAGGAGACTACGATTATGTCGAGAAAATTTTGGCAGATTTGGGAGGAAAAGTTCACATTAGTTCTGTGGCTATTAAGCCGGGGAAACCTTTAACGGTTGCTGGGTTTAAAGGAGGTGAAAAAAATTCGGATTGTCTCTATTTTGGTTTGCCGGGAAATCCGGTTTCGGCTTTAGTCTGCTGTTGGCGGTTTGTTGTACCTGCTTTGAGAAAGATGTCTGGGCTTGGCCCGGATGCTTGGGGGCCGGAGTTTCTCAAAGCTAGGTGTAATGCTGAATTGCGATCGCCAGGTCGGCGCGAAACTTATGTTTGGGGTAAACTACATTTAGTTGCCGGAGTCTGGGAATTTGAACCTGCTAGCGGCAGCCAAAATTCAGCGAATTTAATTAACCTCGCCAATACGAGTGGTTTAGCACTTTTGCCACCAGGGGACACCTGGATTGTACCGGGCGAATTCGTGGAAGTTTTAAAAGTTAGTCATTAGTTAGTTGTTATTGGTTATGTGTTATTGGTTCGGTATAAGTTCATGTAAAATATTAACAACTAAGTAATCTTCCTTCTTCGGACTTCCATCGGACTGACATCCGTTACATCCGTTACATCCGTTACACAATCCGTTGCCGAACTTCCATCGGACTGACATCCGTTACATCCGTTACATCCGTTACATCCGTTACACAATCCGTTGCCGAACTTCCTTCGTATTATGAGAATTTTAATTGTTGAAGACGATCCGATGATGCAACTGGGATTAGAGCAAGTTTTAGCCGATTCCCCAGAAATAGAAATAGTAGGACAAGCAGAAGACGGCTATTTAGGCGTAGCAGCCGCACTGAAACTCAAACCTGATATTATTGTAATGGATATCGGTTTGCCACGGCTGGACGGCATAGCAGCGACGCAGCAAATTAAAGCGCAACTGCCAGAAGTTCGAGTAGTAATGTTAACTTCTCACACGGCAGAAACTGAAATTATTGCTGCCCTTTCTAGCGGGGCTGATGCTTATTGCATTAAAGGTGCTTCCGTAGACAGGCTGTTAGCAGCGATTGCAGCCGCAGCAGAGGGCGCTACATATCTTGACCCTCAAATTGCCCGGACTGTCATCGAACACCTGAAACCGCCGATACCTGCCTCTACAACTACTTTTGGCCAGTTGTCGCAGCGGGAATTGGAGGTGTTAAAATTAATGGTGGAAGGTAACAGCAATCCAGAGATAGCAGCGGCGCTTTACTTGAGTCCAAATACTATTAAAACTCACGTTCGCGGTATTATGAATAAGTTGGCAGTGGATGACCGCGTGCAAGCCGCAGTTGTAGCGCTGAGAACGGGATTGGTGTAAAGAAGTCAGTAGTCAGTAGTCATTAGTCAGTAGTCAGTAGTTATTTGTTGTTTGCTACCAATGCCCCATGCCCCATGCCCCATGCCCCATGCCCCATGCCCCATGCCCAATTCCCAATTCCCAATTCCTAATTCCCAAAAAGTTTATGTCTGAGTGGATAGAAATCGGTAAAATTGTAGCAGCTCAAGGTTTGGACGGGGAAGTGCGAGTCTATCCCGATTCGGATTTCCCGGAAAGGTTTATCGAACCGGGGAAGCGGTGGATTTTGCGCCCTAACAAAAGTGAACCGGAACCGATCGAGTTTTTGGGCGGTCGCTACATTCCCGGCAAAGGGCTGTATGCTGTAGAGGTAGAGGGTGTGGAAGACCGCGATAGTGCTGAGGCGCTGCGGGGCTGTAAGTTGTTTGTTGAAAAGACCGATCGACCTTACCTCGAATCTGATGAGTTTTACGTCCAAGATTTGATCGGTATGGAAGTTTTTAACCAGTTAACCGGGGAAATCTTAGGCAAGGTAAGTGATATTATTCCCGCAGGTAACGACCTTTTAGAAGTAGAAACGAATCTAACTGCGCCGGAAACTGTCGCCGCAGAATTAGAAAAGCCAAAACAGCCTGAAACTCCCCAAGCAAACGCTGACCCCAGAAATACCCGCAAACCACGGAAAATTCGCGTTAAAGAGCCTAAATCCACAAAAATATTGATTCCTTTTGTGGAAGAGATTGTGCCAATTGTTGACTTAGAACAAGGCCGAATTGAAATTGTGCCTCCTCCTGGTTTGTTGGAATAATATCATGTCCGGTCGAGCGACCGGATATGATATTAGTTATTAACAATTCGCCATCCCCAATTCCCAATATTAATCCTTTCCTCTATTTGTAGACCGCACTATCAAGTAACTGATGGAAAGCGCGAAAATTGCCGTCGCCAAACCAATCAAGTCGGCTGCGGTTTTCTTTTCCAGGTCAAGAATGATGATTTTTCGAGATACTGCTATCAAAGAAGTTACAATAACTAGCTCTACTTGAATTACGTGCTTTTTCAGATAAGCTGTAATATTTTCCAAGATTTCCAGAGCAATTAAAACATTTAAAAATAACCCAAATATCACAAACAACGTGTCTTTTAACAAATTATCAGTGTGGTTTACCAATTCTTTTGCTAAAAAAATCAGCAAATCGCAAACGCTGAGGAGAATTACCCAAATCATCGCCAGTGATAAAATTTTAGATATTACTACTTCTACACTTTCTGTAAAATGCAGAAAATTTTCATCACTGCTTGACTTGGAAATTTGCCTAAATATTTTTTTCAGCATACCAGTGATTTAGTCTTAATTCTTAATTAATGATTTTGTCATTGTTCGGTACACTTTGCAAGCGTAAAACTCTGCGAGTGTGTAGTTTCACAACGGCAACCGGGCACTGGGGAAGGCGACTCTCTCTGCCTGTTATATTTTATACTTTTTCCTGTCAGCGAGGAATCGATCGCACGCGATCAACTCCTGCTTAATAAATTTTTGCCATAAAAAAACCTCAAACTATTGTCTAGCAATATTTTGAGGCTTTTAAGGCGCGGTGCGACCACTGAACTAACTATCTCTTCTCAACAGAGAATGATTGTTGGCTCCCAGCTTGCCCCGACGCCATATAGAAGATAGCTAAAAATTTAGCTCGGGTGGTTTAGTAGCGACGAGAATTGCCACCGCGATCGTTGTTGCCCCAGTTACCACCACCAGAATTGGAACCACGTTCTTCACGGGGTTTTGCTTTGTTGACTTTGAGGTCGCGACCCATCCACTCAGCACCGTCAAGAGCCTCAATGGCTGCGGCTTCTTCGGCTTCAGTAGACATTTCTACAAAAGCGAAGCCCCGCATCCGACCTGTTTCCCGGTCAGCAGGCAACTGAACGCGCTTTACTGTTCCGTACTCTCCAAAAGTTTGGTTGAGGTGCTCCTGCGTTACTTCGTAGGATAAATTGCCGACATAGATTGACATTGAACATTCTCCAGAATCAGAGTGTGTAGAGATTTAAATCCGGAGGAACGCCGATCGAACGAACTGCACTGCCGAAAATAAAGCCTTGTAAAACGATTATAGCACCTTGAGGTGCAAACGGCAATTGTCTGACTCGATTAATTAAAAAGAACGCAGAAGGCCTTCGCCAGAAGACATTCTCCCGAAGGAAAACCCCCCCCATGTCGATCGCCCGCGGCTTCCCGATCGTTCTGCGGTGATGTGTAACATCCCATAGTTAGACAGCAGATCAAGAAGTGGCGGCGAGGGGGGATTTTGGCCAATTAAATTCCCCAACTTCTGCGGTAACTTCTGATCCAACTTCCGCCGCAGTTTCTGCCCCAACCAGCACCAACTGCACCGCACAAGCTTTTAACTCAGGCTGTTTGGAATCTGGACAGCTTGCAGCATGAGTCATGGCATTGGCTTCAGCGCCTTCGGCCCACAGAGAACCCCAGTGCATCGGTACAAATAGCGTACCTGGGGCGATCGCCTTTGTGACTTTTGCCGGAAACTGCGCCTTGCCGCGGCGCGATCGAACTTCCAGCAAATCCCCCTCCTTAATCTGCAATGTGGCAGCATCGCGGGGGTGAATTTCCAAAAACGGATCGGGGTGCAATTGATTAATTTTCTCTGTTCTACCCGTCCGCGTCATCGTGTGCCAGTGTCCGTAAAGTCTCCCTGTCGTCAACACAAACGGATAATTTGGATCGGGAGGTTCTGCCAGTCCCCGCGAGTGATAGGCCGAAAATCTCGCCCGCGCGTCAGGAGTGTGAAAACGCCTGTCAGTATACAGCCGTTTCGCTTCGTTCGCTGGATGCACAGGCTCGTTTTCCCGGCAAGGCCACTGCTGCGGCCCTTCTTGGCGGATGTATTCGTGGCTGAGGCCGGTCATATCGCAAGGCTGCCCCCGCGTCAACTGTGCGTACTCTGTAAAAACATCCGCACTGTTCTCGAAAGCAAAGTGTTCGGCAAAACCCAACCGGCGGCCGACTTCAGCGAAAATGCTCCAGTCGTCGCGGGCTTCCCCGGAGGGAGTGTCGAAACCGGGACAAAAGGTAACGCGGCGTTCGGAATTCGTCATTACTCCGGTTTTTTCGCTCCACTGCGTTGCCGGCAGCAGGATGTGAGCGTAGGCGGAGGTTTCCGTGGGATAGTAAGCTTCTTGATAAATAGTAAAGGGCGATCGCAGCAAAGCGGCTTTAGTGCGTTCCAAATCCGGCATACTCACCACCGGATTAGTAGCTGCAATCCACAGCAACTCGACTTCGCCACTTTCCAAACCGGTGATCATATCCCAAGCTGTGCGGCCCGGATTCGGGGAAATGCTTCCCGGTGCGATTCCCCAAAACTCCTCGACTTGGGTTCTGTGTTCGGCATTTTTCACAAAACGGTAGCCTGGGAGCAAGTGAGACAGTCCTCCGGCTTCCCGCCCTCCCATCGCGTTTGGCTGGCCGGTGAGGGAAAACGGGCCGCTTCCCGGTTTGCCGATTTTACCTGTCATCAAGTGCAAATTAATCAGCGATCGCACCTTTGCCGTGCCTTCCGACGACTGGTTTATTCCCATCGACCACAGAGACAAAACGCGCTGCGACTGTTCCCAGTAGTTGGCCGCCGTTTCTAACTCGCTGACAGTAATGCCGCAGCGCGAGGCTACAAACTCCGGCGTGTAGCTGCTAATAACCTCAGCAAAAGCTGAAAAATTCGCCGTGCATTCTTCAATAAACTCAGGATCTATTGCTTGCCTGCGTAACAGCAAATATGCAATTCCGTTAAGCAAATCTATATCCGTACCCGGTTTAATTGCTAAGTGCAAATCCGCCGCTTCAGCAGTCGGAGTCCGCCTTGGATCTACCACAATCATCTTGACATGGGGATGCTTTTTGTGGTATTTAGCTAATCGATTGAATACGATCGGATGGCATTCTGCTGTATTGCTACCGATAATAAAAGCGCAATCTGTTAATTCTAAATCGTCGTAACAGCAAGGCGGCCCGTCCGAGCCAAAGCTTTGAACGTATCCAGAGACTGCTGAAGACATACACAAGCGAGAATTAGCATCAAAATTATTAGTACCCAGACAACCTTTCATTAGTTTCTGGGCAATATAATAATCTTCTGTTGCGAATTGACCCGAACCGTAAACGCACAAAGCATCGGGGCCGCTGGTGCTGCGAATTGTTTGGATGCGATTAACAATTGCATCGAGAGCTTCGTCCCAGCTAGCGCGGCGGAACGGTTGGTCGAGAGTATCTCGCATCATTGGATACAGTAGCCGATCGCTCCGAATGGACTCTGCTACGGTTGCTCCCTTAATACAAACCATGCCCTGACTCGATGGGTGATTGCGATCGCCCCGCACTTTCCAACTTTGTTTTTTGTCGGGAACAACTTCTAGACCGCAACCTACACCGCAGTATGGGCAAAGAGTTTTTATAGTTTCCATCTGGTGATTTTAGATGCTAATTTTTGAAAGCTAATGCGTAATTGGTAATTCGTTATTATAGTCGGAACTGAGGGTTCCTGCAAATAACGTGAGAATAATTACTTAGTTTCCGCATATATGCTTCTCAGAAATCGACAATACCCTGATTTAAAATTACCCGCTATCTTACTAAAAATCGCCCTTGCTCTGGCTTGTAGCCAGCTTCGGGCTGCTACTAAAGGTTCCTCAAACAGAGGAAATTCCACCTAACTCTTGTCACCCCCAAGGATGGGGGCTAGGAGGAATTTTTGCATAGCTCAAACAGCGCGTCGGTACTACTTTTGGCATAGTTGTTGATAGCAAGGTGAGATTTAGTGCGGGAGTATTATGTCGCCTATTTCCCTGATTTTACTTCAAATACGCCACCGTTGGTGGGGCTAAAAGTTACTTGGAACTCAGCAGTTTTTTCAGCGCCTGCTGCGGCACCGGCAGGAGTTTGCAAAACCGGCAGAGGAGTTTCTTTGACGAAATCTTTAGCTGCTTTATTTGTGGGATCGAACTGTAGGATATCGCCGTTTTCTTTGACTTTGACCCGATAAGTCAAGCTTTCGGTAAATGTCGGAGTTGTTTTCCATGTTTGGTCGATTTGTGCATACAACTGCTTTCCGATCGCATCCAGTTCGGTTTGGTCAGAAATCTCTGATGTGGCACTGGTGGCTGCATTGGGCGCGCCTGCGCTGTTAGCAGCAGCAATGGGTGCTGGGCTAGCAGCAGCAATGGGTGCTGGGCTAGCAGCAGCAATGGGTGCTGGGCTAGCAGCAGCGATGGGTGCAGGGCTAGCATTGGGTGCGATCGAACTTGCTGCGATTTGCGGGCTGGGGGGAGAACTCACAACCGCCGCCGCAGTCGTCGCCTGCGGTGCAGTTTCTTCTAGTTTCGCTTGCTTTAGCTGGCTGGAAATAGCAGACATATTGACGGCAGCTAAAGTAACCATTGCTACGAACCACGAGGCCCCCAGGATGCCGCGTTTGATCGGCGAAGCTTCAGGGGCAACGGCTGCGTGATGCACAAAGGGCGCAGGGGCGATCGGCCTGTTAGCATTCTCCGCAACCGCAGGCTTTTTGCTAGCAGGTAATGGCATCGGTAGCGCGACGGCTTCTGTCTCCGAGTCCGTTTCTTCACCTTCTTCGTGGTGGGCGTAGCGAGAAAACAGGAACTCCAAAGCAAAGTTACGCAGTTCGTAGTATTTGGGGTCTTCCATAATCCGCGCCCGGTTGCGGGGACGGCTGAACGGAATGTGCATATCTTCGCCGATGGAAGCTGCAGGCCCGTTGGTCATCATCACGATGCGATCGGCCAAAAACAAAGCCTCATCAATATCGTGAGTAATCATAATGACGGTAATTTTTTCCTTCCGCCAAATTTTCAGCAATTCTTCCTGCAACTCTTCGCGGGTAATCGGGTCTAGAGCTCCGAAAGGTTCGTCCAAAATCAACAGTTTGGGACGAGTTGCCAGAGCTCTGGCGATCGCCACCCGCTGTTTCATCCCCCCGGACAATTGGCCCGGTCTTTTGTTACAAGCTTCGGTCAGCCCCACTAATTCCAAGTGTTCCTTGACGATGGTATTGTGTTCGTCTGCGGACTTTTCCGGGTAAACATTTTCAACGCCGAGGTGAATATTTTCTGTAGCAGTCAGCCACGGTAGCAGCGAGTAGTTTTGAAATACCACCATGCGATCGGGGCCTGGTTCAGTAATCTGCGAACCTTCCAGGGCTACTTCTCCGTTTGTCGGCCCGTTGAATCCCGCAATCATATTCAGCAAAGTTGATTTGCCGCAGCCCGAGTGACCGATCAAACAAATAAATTCGCCTTCATTAATAGTCAGGTTTACACCGTCTAGAACCACGTAAGGGCCTTTAGGAGTTTCGTAGACTTTCGATACGTCTTTAATAGTAAGAAAGTCTTGCTTGGGCGTTTGAATTTTGGTTGTTTGGGGGGTTTTTAGAGTTTGCATATTTTCAGGATTGGGATTTTGGGTTGAGGAATTAGACATGACAGCTTTCGATTGATAATTTGAAATTATGGAGTTAGGAAGGGGGAAATGTGGAGTCTTGTTTCCTGATTTCTTGCTCCTCATTCCCTCTTCCTATTTGCTGGCTATGCTAGCAGTTTGATGGAACACTGACTGCCTATTTGTTCAATTAAAATCTCTTCAATGCGGACGCCGCGTTTGATTTTGACATTCTGAAGATAGTGGATCGGGTCGTCGAGATTAAACACCGTGCCGTCAAATAGCTCGATCGTCCGGCGATCTCTGGCAATATCCGGCAAACCCAATTCACGCACTGCTTGACCAAAAACATCGGGCCGCAAAACTCGATCGACCACTTCCACCCAGTTTTTCGGGAACGGGATAAGTCCCCAGCGAGCCATCTGCGCCATCACCCACACCATTTCTAGGCGGTCTGGAAAATTGGCTTTGTCAACATAGAACTGATTGAAGTTGTAGAGCATTTCGGGTTCTGCCTCCGTACCGGAGTTGTACGGATCGATGAACCCTGGACGGATGTCTTTCGGATCGGCGCCGATGTATTGTTCTTGGCTAATCAATCCTAGGACTTCTTCGCGGTTGCGGCGGTCGTCGCAGTATTCGCAGGCTTCCAAAAGCGCTTTGACGAGGGCGAGGTGGGTTTGAGGATATTTCTGAGCCCAATCTTCGGTAACACCGAGAACTTTTTCGATGTGTCCGGGCAGAATATCGAGGGAACGGGCCATGACAAAACCCGTACCGCTGTTGACTGCGTGGGAGTTCCAGGGGTCGCCTGAACAGTAACCGTCAATGTTGCCTGCTTTTAAATTCGATACCATCTGCGGGGGCGGAATCACGGTCAAGCCCACGTCGAGGTCGGGGTCAATGCCCCCAGCGGCCAGCCAGTAGCGGAACAGCAGATTGTGCATGGAGGCGGAGTGTACCATGCCCAAGGTGTGAACTTTATCGGGACTCTTGGCGAGCGCAGCTTTGAAATCCTGTAATGTCCGAATGCCTTGTCTGTAAAGGTCTTTGCTGAAAACAATCGAATTGCCGTTGCGAGACAGCGTGAGGGCGCTACAGACGGGTACAGGGGCTTCACCGTCGAGCCCCAACAGCATACCGATCGGCATTCCTGCGACCATTTGCGCCGCGTCCAGCCGTCCTTCGGCGACTCCTTTGGCGATCGCTTTCCAGCTAGGTTCGCGGCTGAGAGTGACTTCTTCCAAGCCGTGCGCTTTGAAGAAGCCTTTTTCTTTGGCTACAACTAAGGGCGCGCAGTCGGTGAGGGGAATAAAGCCGATGTCGAGGTTGATTTTTTCCAAGCCGTTGCGGGCTATGACAGCGGGTTGTTGTTTGGCCCTGCGCTGTTTGACCCGCTTTTGCTGGTTGAGGAAGTAAACCATTTCGTTACGCAGTGCGTAGTAACTCGGATGGTTGACAACTTCCATGCGTTTGCGGGGGCGGGGAATGTTGACTTCGAGGATTTGCCCGATTTGCGCTTCCGGGCCGTTGGTGAGCATCACAATGCGATCGCTCAGTAATAAAGCTTCGTCCACGTCGTGAGTTACCATCACGCTGGTGACTTTACTTTCTTCGCAAATTTTCATCAACTGGTCTTGCAAACCGCCGCGAGTTAAGGCATCGAGGGCGCCGAAGGGTTCGTCTAGCAGTAGCAATTTCGGGCGAATTGCTAGGGCGCGGGCGATCGCAACTCTTTGTTTCATCCCCCCAGAAATTTCGCCTGGGCGTTTGTCGGCGGCGTGTCCGAGTCCGACCAATTTAATGTGGTGTTCGATCACCAACTCGCGATCTTCTTGAGAGTTACCGCTGTAAATTTCATTTACTGCTAGGGCAATATTTTCGCGCACCGTCAGCCAAGGTAGCAGCGAGTAATTTTGAAACACCACCATTCTGTCCGGGCCTGGATCGCGGACTTCGCGTCCTTCTAAAGTAATCCCGCCCTGACTTGCTTTGTCGAGGCCGGCGATGATATTTAGCAGTGTAGATTTGCCACAGCCAGAGTGTCCAATTAAGGTGATGAATTCTCCTTTTTTAATTTTCAGTTCGATATTTTTAAGAGCAATGTATTGCTCTCCGTTGGGCAAGTTAAATACGCGATCAACGTGGTCTACTTCAACAAATACTGACATGGCTCTTTTAGGTTAGTTGGTAATTTCTAGATGCTAATTATTAAGGGGAAATTGGGCATTGGGCATTGGGCATTGGGCATTGGGCATTGGGCATTGGGCATTGGGCATTGGGCATTTGCCCGCCCAGGGCATTGGGCATTGGGCATTAATTTACAACTAATTTCTAGCAGTTTGTAGCTGGCAACCATTCCCCATTCGCCATGCCCGATGCCCGATGCCCGATGCCCCATTCCCAAATCCTATTTCTGTTCTTCGGGAACCACTTTGGAAGCGATGAAACCAACGATTCTGTCTAAAATCAAACCGACGATTCCTACATAAAGCACTGCTAGAATCACTGCACTGAGTCGAGAACTGTTGTAAGCGTCCCAGATGAAGAAGCCGATACCGACGCCGCCGACTAACATTTCCGCAGCTACGATCGCCAGCCAAGACAAACCGATGCCAATTCTCAAGCCAGTGAAGATGTAAGGAACTGAAGAGGGGAGCAGGATTTTCCAGAAGTATTTTTGGTTGGGTAGGCGCAATACGCGGGCGACGTTTCTGTAGTCTTGGGGTATTTGTTGAACGCCTACTGTGGTGTTAATTAAAATCGGCCAAATTGCTGTAATTAAGATTACGAAAAGTGCAGAAACTTCGTTAGCTTTCACCCCCATGCCTTCAAAGGGATTGAACTGTTGAAATACAGCCAGGGCGATCGGCAGCCAAGCCAGGGGCGGGATAGTTCTGAATACTTGAAACAGCGGATCTAAAGCATCGAACATTAGGGAGTTTGTGCCGATCAGGATTCCCAAACTGATGCCGAGAACTGCTGCCAAAGTAAAGCCGATCGCCACCCGCTGCAAGCTAGCCAAAATTTGCCAGAACAAGCCTTTGTCTGTACCGCCGTTGTCGAAGAAAGGATTAATAATCAGATTCCAGCTTTCTTGGACAGCTTTGATTGGCCCCGGCAAGCTGGACTCTGGACTGTTGCAGAGGATTTGCCAGATTATGAGCAGAACTGTAATTGCTACCAGCGGGCGGATGATTTTTCGGCGGTTTTTTTGAACATGATCCAGAACGAAATTTACTGGATTTTTGCTTTTAGTAACAGCGAGGTTTGTTGCCATTTTTCTTTTTGCAGTATTGTGAATAATCGATTATTTGTAGATACTTTGAACAGAGTTCACCAGTTTTGACCCGTCGATCGCACCCTCCGTTTCACTCTGTCCAACACCATCACTTTTAGGGGTTTGTCAACTGTCAGCAGTCAACTGTTAACAGTCAACAGTCAACAGTCAACAAACTAATTATGCTTTTTTGATTGCCAGACCCTTGAGATATTCTTCTGGTTTTTCTGGGTCAAACTTCACGCCGTCAAAGAAGGTTTCGACACCGCGAGAAGTGGTAGTAGGAATTTGGGCTGCGGGAACGCCAAGTGCTGTCGCTGCTGCTTTCCAAATATCTTCGCGGTTAACTTTATCAACAGTCGCTTTGATGTCGGTAGTTGCCGGGATATAACCCCAGCGAATATTTTCAGTTAAGAACCAAGCATCGTGACTCTTGTAGGGATAAGAAGCATTATCCGCCCAGAATTTCATCGCCACTGGGCTGGCAGCTTCAATGCGGCCGGTACCGTAGTCAATTTGACCTTTAGAGCGACTGATAATATCTGCTACTGGAACTTTTAACCACTTATCTTGAGAGATGATTTGGCACATCTCATCCTGATTTTCTGCCTTGTCGCACCACTGCTGGGCTTCCAGTACAGCCATTGTTATTGCTTTAGCAGCTTTGGGGTTTTTCTCAACCCAATCTCCTCTTAAAGCTAAAGCTTTTTCTGGGTGGTCTTTCCAAAGTTCTCCGGTTACTAAGGCGGTGTATCCTACCTTTTGAGTAACTAGCTGAGCATTCCAAGGTTCGCCGACGCAAAAGGCTTCCATGCTGCCAGATTTCATGTTCGCTACCATTTGGGGCGGCGGTATGGGAATCACGGAAACATCTGTATCTGGATTGATGCCGCCGGCTGCTAGCCAGTAGCGCATCCACAAGTCGTGGGTGCCACCGGGAAAAGTTATAGCAACAGGAAGGTTTTGGCCAAAAGCTGCTTTCAGGGGTGCGCTGTCTGTACCTACTTTTAAATCTAGGTATTTTTTGCTGAGCGAAATTGCCTGACCGTTAGTATTTAACCGCGCCACAAGGTTCATCGGCACTGGCTGATTGCCTTTGGTAATAGTGCCTAATGTCATGTGGTAAGGCATCGGGGATAAAATGTGAGCCCCGTCAATGCCGCCTTTGTCGGAACCGAGTTCTAAGTTGTCGCGAGTAACTGGCCAAGATGCTTGTTTGGTAACTTGTACATCTTTCATGCCGTACTTGGCAAATAACCCTTTTTCTTGGGCGATGATTAAGGGTGCTGCGTCGGTGAGGGCGATGAATCCGAGTTTGGCTGCGGTAACTTCTGGGGCGTCGGCAGGGTTGATGTTGACTGCTGGAGCGGCGGTGGGCGAAGCGCCGCCGGGAGTGGCGTTAGATGTGGTGGGGCCGGAACTGCAACCGTGGGCTAGGAGGGTGCCGGCTGCTGTTGCTCCAGCGGTGATGATGAATTTTCTTCTGGAAAGGTTGCTCATTTGTCTTGAATTGTTGTTGTACTTTGAGATGGTGGAAATGTGAGATGTGAGATTGATTCGCGACCTTCGCATCGCATCTCACATTATGAGATTAGGCGTCGATCGTCACTCTGCCGATCGCCCGTGCGCTGCAAGTTAAAATGAACCCTGGTTCTAAGCCTGCGGCCGCTTCGGGGTGGCTGTCGTAGGCGGCAATATTACCTTCTAGGAGTTTCTGCTTGCAAGTGCCACAAACTCCCTTTCGGCAATCGCTGTCAAGTTCGACTCCCGCCCGTTCGGCAACATCGAGAATGTACTCATCTTCGCTGCAAGCAACTTCTTTGCCCGATCGAGCGAAAATGACAGTAGATGTCTGAGGTTTGGGTGCTTGGGCTGCCGCTTCGCCCTCCTCAACCGTCAATTGCAGTTGCCGCTGCAGCACAGCTACATCCCCTGTGATCTCTTTGGGAGCTGCCCCAAACTGCTCGACTAACAGTTGATACAGCAGCGGTTTGAGGTCTTCGCAAGCGATGCCTTTTTGGACGCAAGCACCCAAATGAGCGTCTTTGCCAACTGTGCCTCCCATGTAAATGTCTACACCTTCGAGGGTTTTGCCGTTCTTGCGAACTTTTGTTCCCATCAAACCAATGTCTGCTACCTGGGGTTGACCGCAGGAATTGGGGCAACCTGTCCAGTGAATTCTGATCGGTTTGGGAAGTGACAGTTCGACATCGAGTTCCTCAATCATTGCCACGGCGCGGCTTTTGGTTTCGATGAGGGCGAAGTTGCAAAACTTGGCGCCGGTGCAGGAAACCAAGGCTCGCATCAGCGGTGCGGGCTCGATGGAAAAACGCTGCAACAGCGGTTCTTTGACCAGCGATTCAATCCGCGAGTCGGGAACGTTGGGAATAATCACGTTTTCTTCCACAGTGAGCCTGAGCTCGCCGCTGCCGTAAACCTCGGCAATTCTGGCCAAATCGAACAAATCCGATGCCTGCAGCCGTCCGACGGGAACGTGCAGCCCTACATAGTTGAGTCCTGATTGTTTTTGGGGGTAGATGCCGATGTGGTCGCGTTTGTCCCAGGTGATTTCATCTTTGGGCGCGGCGGCGGGCAAAGTGCGCCCTAATTCTTGTTCGACTTCGGCTCGGAATTGTGCGATTCCGAGTTCGTCAATCAGCCACATCAGCCGCGATTTTTGGCGGTTTGCTCTTGGGCCTTGATCGCGAAACACAGTTAAAATTGCTTTGCACAAATCTACAACGTCGCTGGGACTTGCCCATGCGTTGAGAGGAATTGCAGCTTCGCAGCGTTTGGCGGAGAAGAAACCGCCGACTAAAACGTTAAAGCCGATGTTGCCGTCTTTGTAAGCGGGTACGAAGGCGATGTCGTTGATTTCTGCGTGGACTGAGTTGTCGCGGCAGCCTGCGATCGCAATATTAAACTTTCTCGGCAAATTTGAAAACGCGGGGTTGCCTTCGCCGCTGTTCGTAATCATGTCTTGGACTTCGTTCGCCAGTTCCCGCGTATCAATCAGTTCGTCGGCGTCGAGCCCTGCGACTGGGGAACCCGTGATGTTACGCACGTTGTCCATGCCAGACTGGATGCTGGTCATGCCCGCTTCTTTGAGGCGGCGGAAGATGTCGGGTACGTCTTCGATGCGAATTCCGCGCAATTGCAGGTTTTGTCTGGTGGTGATGTCGGCGCTGCCGTCGTCGCCGTAGCGTTGGACGATTTCTGCTAGCGTTCTGGTTTGATTGCTAGTAATGATGCCGTTGGGCAAGCGCAGCCGCATCATGAATTTGCCGGGAGTTACTGGCCGAAAGAAGATGCCGAGCCATTTGAGGCGGTGCTCGCGATCTGTTTCGTTCATTGCTTCCCAGCCGATTTCGGCGAAGTGGTCGAGTTCGCCTTTTAATGCTAAGCCATCTTTTTCGGCTTTGAGTTTTTCAAACTTGTTCAGGCTCGCTTGGGCTTTGGGTTCTACTGTTTGGGTCATCGGTTTACCCTCGCTGCTGGCTTGTGTGGGGAGGTCTTGACTTGGAGCATAAAGTGTGTCTTTCCTGCTAACCTTAGTGACTGTATGGATTTAAAACTGTATATTTAGTTACTAGATGGAATTTCTTTTAAGCATGGTTGGTCTTCTGTAAACTTGAGCTTGACTGGGCGCTGGCTCGAACGTGGCAAAACTATTTATGGTTATAGTTGCTACCGATGATTCGGTCGATCGCTCTGTTTCGATGCACCTTTGTTATGAGCTAATGTAAAGCCCCCGATTGTAAATATTCGTAGCTATTTTTACAAAATATTGAGTTTTATGAATATTTCGCATACTGCCGATGCGTTTTATACATGGGGAATGGGTAAAGAGACCCCCAACACCGAAAAATCTCTCTAAATCTTTAGATTTAGGAGGGGAGAGGGGGATATTGGAATATCTAAGATTAATTTTGTGACTGCGATCGCAGACTTAAAACGAGATCGTCACAACATTAGAGCGGTCGCTGTCACACAGTTTGCCTCAAAACATCACATTGTGTGCTATGCCAGCGTCACTCTTGATTTTCCAAGAACGAGAGATTATATAAGTATCGAATTCAGGGAACGTCTCATGTTTTTAGTTCAACTTATCCCCGGCGCTATTTCCGAAATGCTTGCCTCTGTTACGGAGACGGGTTGTTTGACTTTAGCCGATCGCTACGGCTTGATGGCCGCTGTTTTGGACGACTCTCTCGACGATGAATACAGACATTCGATCAACCGCCTGCTGCGTTCTGTGATCAAGGGAAGAGTCAAGGTAGTCAACGAACTGTCGGCGATATATTAACAGGATTTAAAAATTTGATTGATTTATGCAGCGCATAAGAGTGCAGAAACCACCGGCCGAGTTAGAAGGAAGCCACGATGCCTGCAGCGGATGTAGGGCCGGAAGTTGCTTGGGTGTTCTAAAAACGTGCGATCGTTCTTGCCGTATGATTTTTTTGGATTCTCCAATTCTCGCTTTGTGCGGCACTTAAAGAAAAAGTGCTGATTCACAGTTTTGACGCTCAATTGAGAGCCTGTTGGGTTGAACGCTTATGGTAAATTTAGTAAAATTGTTGTGCGCGATCGGCATTTGAGGAGTTGGAGGAATGAAGTCATCCCAACCAACGTAATTATAATTATTAGACATCTCCAGCAAAGCCTGTCTTGAACAGGCAGGATGCCTGTTCCACAATAATTATTGGAGAGGTATATTGAACAGGGCTGGCGATGAAAGACAATGTATGAAAATTATTAATCAAACAATCGAATTATTAATAGAATGTGGCCTCGGCCTCTACAACATCACGCCCCCTCTTGTCAAAATTAATTGGTAATTGATAAAAAATCAATTAAGTCGATCTGCCAGAAAAACAATAATATCTTGTAGGGGCCCGTCAAGTCTGGACATTGACTTGCAGACAGTTTATGGCTGGACTCAACCGCCTAAACCCGGTAGTCAGTGTATTTTCACCTATACAAGACTTATGCAGCCCTACTTTATACTGTGCCTGCATAAATCTTGTATTTAGTTACTGCCATTGGTTAGTTTTTTTAACCAATATAGTTGATATAATGCGATCGCCCGACCAAATTTTTAGCAATATTTTAATATTTTCAGGCGAAATATATGATTGACTGAAAATTTAAAACAGTCGAGCGAGCAGACTTGACTATTTAACAATGATTCCCAGGGAGCATTTTATGAAATCCATTGCTAAAAACAGCATCCACTGGACTTACTCACTGGCTATTTTCTGTGCCCTTTTCGCACTACAGCAACAAAAAGCTACAGCAGCAACGCTATCTCATGGCTGGAATTATGCGATCGATTCCTTCAACGACGGCGTGACAGGGCCCCAAATCGGCGGCGGGGAATTTGAATTTTACGGCATCGCCATCAAAGAAACATCAGATACAGCTTTCATCGCCATCAATTCTAATCTAAGTTTAGCAGGATATGCCGACCCACTAGCTCAAAGAGGCAACATCAACTACGGCGATTTATTCTTCAATTTTTCCGGTCAAAACTTCAATACAGCTAACGCCAACGGCAGCTTGCTTGGTATCCGCTTTGCCGAAGGAAATGACTCCGGCGTGGCGACAACAGGCGTTTACAAGGATGTTACCGCTAAAAGCGTTACCCAAACTAACTCTGGCTTTACCAATTTAAATCAATTCAATACGGTAGTGGCATCTCAAGGCGGAACCCCATCAATGGGCGATTTAGCTGCCACAGACCCCTATTTTGAACAAACCGGAAACTGGACTATTCTCAACTCAATAGCTACGGGTACAAAAGTAGGAGAAATCAATTTTTTAACACCAGCAACTTTGAGCGTCCTCGGTCTTGATTTCGCTCAGTTTAATGCCGTAGGTTCTCAAACCATTGGATTCAGTTTCAATAAATCATCAATGCCTTCGGGGAACTATATTGCTAACTTTTTTGCCGAGTGCGCTAACGATGCGATCGCCATTACAGGCTCTTTTGAACAAGGTTCTGCTGAACCAGTACCAGAACCTGCTACTATCTTCGGTACTTTAGCCGGATTTGGGATTCTAGGCATTGGCGCAGCAAAACGCAAAATTCAGCACAAGATTAGCTGAAATGGATTTTAGATCGCTCCCCGTAGGGACACGGCAATGCCGTGTCCTGCACTTCATAAACTCCTCTAAGCTAGATTGAAATTGGCAGCATTAATCAGGCTGGCAGACACCCCATTCAGAGAGGCTAAAATTTCACCTGTTGCGGACAAACGGATGAAAGTTGAACTGTTTTCTTGAGTAATTGACAGTTGGGAGAAAGTGAGATTGTTGGCGAGTATTAGCAAATCTTTGCCATCCTCAAAATCCAAGATAGTATCGATGCCAGAATTAGCAGATAGCAAGAATTTATCATTGCCATCACCTCCCGTCAAAACATCACTTCCCAAACCGCCAATCAGCAAATCATCACCCTTACCTCCCAGCAGAATATCATTACCCTCCCCACCATTCAAAACGTCAGCACCGCGGCTGCCAAACAAGGCATCATCACCGCTACCTCCCAGCATAATATCATTACCTTTGCCGCCGAAAAGAGAGTCTTTTCCGAGAGTACCATCGAGGTAATCATTGCCCCTCATGCCCATCAAAGCATCATTCCCGCTGCCACCAGTCAGGATATCGTCGCCGTTTGTACCGAGAATGCGATCGGGGGAATTGCTGCCCAAATCCGCATCACCGATGACAACAGGAGTCGCAATCCCACCAGGTAATGTCACAGCTTGAATTTTGGTATCTAAAGCAGCACCAGTATTCTCAGTAACTACCAGGGAAATTGTCTTAGTTCCCGCAGTTACTTCCTTTAAGTCTTGAGTAGTTGCGCCCAAAGTTACTTTTTGAACACGGGCGACTGCTTCAGGAATTGATGTTGTTGTACTGGAGACAGCGGCATCAATGCGTTGATTGGCTGTTGCCATTACTGTCGCGGCTTGCGAGGTAATTTGAGTGAATTTTTGACTGTTGAAACTGGGGTCAATTTGCTTGATTTTAGCGGCAGATTGCTGAATTATTGGTTCTAAATCTGTTGCATTGCTGAGGTTTAAAGCTGTACCGGATTGAACTTGACTCGTAATTGAACTGACAACAGCCTTGACAATATCCTTAGTTGCTGCACTGGAAGCACCGTCAATCAAAGCAGCAGTTTGAGTGATGAAGTTTTGGACTTTCACCATTGCGGATAAAGTTGCGATACCGCCCGGTTGGTTGTTGTTGGTGGCGTCGATCGGGTCTAAGCTAGTCAGGTCAATATTAGTGGGGATGGAAAGGGCAGTTTTGACTAAAAATTGTGCTTCTGCTGGTCTAACTCCTTTGTCGATCAAGTCGGCAACTAAGGTGGTTAAGAGGGTAACAACAGTAGCATCTGGTGGTGCGGTGACTGGTGTTTCTAGAGGTAAACCTGTGGCGGTGTCAGTGCCTCCTGTGGCAACTAAATTGCCTTCTTCTGAATCGATTTCCCCATTTTGATTTTTGTCGAAAATGTCCGAGGCGAGACTCAGATCGAATTCACCATTAGGGCCAGTGATGGCAGACGGTTCATTAGGATCGAGTATGCCGTTTTTGTTCGCATCTAAGAAGATAGTAGAACCAGCAATGTAACCGTCAATCACAAAACCGCCGAAATTGTAACTCTTGAACGGGATGATCTCGCTAACACTGGCACCAGACGCATCCGTTCCTGTGATCTTCATCCAGTAGTTAAATTTCTTCGGGCGAGTTTCGCCTATCTTAATAGTGCGAGTTTCGGGATTGAAAGTTAACCATGAAGGGAGAGGAATTTCAGGAAAACTTGACTTATCGATTAGTTTATTATAGCGACTGCCGTTGAGATCGGTTTCCGAACGGTACGCAGACCGATTCAAAGTATTGTAATCTGCCAGACAGATCGTATAGTTAATGCGATCGCCCGGATCGGGGTCAGTATCGGTATTTGCAGCGAAGGTCAACTCATTGGCAGTTTTAGAACTTCCTTGCGACAAGACAGAACGATTTACCAATGGCGGGCGGTTGCTATCCGTTGGCGGCGGCGTTGGCGTCGGCGTTGGTGGTGTGGGCGTTGGTGTTTGCGTTGGTGGTATGGGCGTTGGTGTCGGCGTCGGGGGTGGCGTCGGTGTCGGAGTTGGGGGTGCCGGCGGTGTCGGAGTCGGGAGTGGCGTCGGCGTCGGAGTCGGGGGTGCCGGCGGTGTCGGAGTCGGGGGTGGCGTCGGTGTCGGAGTCGGTGTTGGTGGTGTCGGCGTCGGAGTTGGCGGTGTCGGCGGTGTCGGAGTCGGGGGTGGCGTCGGCGTCGGAGTCGGGGGTGCCGGCGGTGTCGGCGTCGGAGTTGGCGTCGGCGTCGGAGTCGGCGGTTCTAGTGTCGGCTGTTCTAGTGTTGGGGGTGGCGTTGGTGTCGGAGTTGGGGGTGGCGTTGGTGTCGGAGTCGGGGGTGGCGTCGGTGTCGGAGTCGGGGGTGGCGGCGGTGTCGGAGTCGGTGTTGGTGGCGGCGGTGTCGGCGTCGGGGGTGGCGCCGGTGTCGGTGCAGTGTGGTTAATAATAGTTGTGGTAGCAGTATCAGCGGTAATTATTGGTGTTACCCCTGGGACGCCTGTGGGATTTGACAGGGTGACGGTAATAGTTTCATCGGGTTCAACCGTGGTGTCGCCTAACACATCTAGACTGATGGTTTTTGATGTTTCACCTGTCACAAAATTAATCGTGCCAGTAGCAGTTTTTGCCCCAGAAGTGCCGCCGATATTGTTATAATCGCTGCCGTTGGTAGCTGTTCCTGCTATTGCATATTTGACGCTACTTGCCCCGCTAGTGTCGTTGCTGCGAGTAACAGTGAAAGTTAGAGGTTTTTTGCCGCTATTGCCTTCGTCAATGCTGGCAGTACCGGCGGCAATGGCATAAGCAACAGAAACCTGGTCTGAAATAGTTAGAGTTGTTGTTTTTGTGAAACCCGCAATGCCATTGGTAATTGTGCCCAAGTTGAAAATAGCGGTTTCCGGGTTTTCAGAGATACTGTCAGGCTTGATAGTAACTGCAATATTTTTGGTGAGGGCGGCACCTGTTGAACCTGCGGGGAATGTAATCGAAGTAGGGGAAAAGGTGTAGTCTGAATTTTCGGTGGCTGTGCTACTGGGGTCGAGGACAATTGGCACAACTACATCGCTGAAGGGAGTGCCACCGCTGATCTTGACGGGAATATTAACTACTTTGTCTGTTGTTCCTTCGGTAACGCTGTAAGTAGCCGCACCGAAATTAACTGTATTGGATGTATTCAGCAGAACCGACACATCGTAAGAACCGCGGTTCGTAGTAGCTAAATCCAACTTGCCGTCAACATTAAAATCTGCCGGAATCATAGCAGCCCCACCTCCCGCATTCCCGATACTAAAGTTGGTGAGATTACCAAATTTACCAGTGCCATCCCCCAACAAGAATGAAACGTTGCTCCCCTCGGTAACCGTGGCTAAATCGAGTTTGCCGTCGCCGCTAAAGTCGCCTGCAACCACAGATTGAGGACCTTCACTGACAGCAAATTTGGTAGCAATACTAAAATTACCCGTACCATCTCCCAAAAAAACTGAGACATGTGAAGTGACTGGATTGTAACTATTGGTAGCAAGGTCGAGTTTGCCGTCGCCATTAAAGTCGCCTGTGACGACAAGGAGAGCCCCTCCTTCGGCGGTAAGGTTAACGGGGGAGTTAAAGTTGCCCTTACCATCTCCTAAGAAAACGGAAATGTTATCAGTGCTTAGCTGATGTGATGTGGTGACTAAATCGAGTTTGCCGTCGCCGTTAAAGTCGGCTGTGGCAACAGTAGATTTGGAGCTTTGTGTATTAATATGAACGGGATTAGCAAAGCTACCAGTACCCAATCCGGAAAGTATTGAAATGTAGTTTCCCACCCGAGGGGTTGTGGCTAAATCTAACTCGCCATCTCCATTAAAGTCGCCGGCTGCGATCGATCTAGGATCTAGCGGCTTATCCTGTGGATCTTTGGAAGAAGAGAAGTTGGTAGGATTGCCAAAACTGCCAGTACCTGTCCCCAGCCGGATGGAAACGAAACCGCCTCTATGGGGAAATAAAGGATGCGCTACAGCTAAATCGAGTTTGCCGTCTCCATTAAAGTCGCGCACTACAATGGAATGGGGATTCTCGTTACCTGGGTCCAATAAGGTGGTAGCAGTACCAAAGCTGCCCGTAGTACCCGTCCCCAACAATATGGAAATATTCCGGGACCCGCCGTTGACCACGGCTAAGTCTAGGAAACCGTCGCCGTTCAAGTCGCCCGTACCCATGTCAATAGGAATCCTGCCGACACTATAGTTTCTGGCCTCACTGAAGGTGGAGAGGACGTGGCTGTATGCTGCTAGAACTTCAGGCCGAAATGCTAAAGAGGCTGCTATTTTCCCGGTTGTGACTTCCAGTTCCCAGTCGCCGCCTTTTGCTGCACTTCCGGTGAGGTTTTTGGAGGCGGCAACGTTGGTATTTGTGAGTTGGGCGATGCGCTGGATGAAGGTGAAGGATGTCAATGCGACATTGCAACCGTAAATCAGAATGTCCGCACCCCGATTTAAAGCGCTTCGCCACTGCTGAAATTGCTTGGAATAAGTTTCCAGATTGTCAGAACACAATCTGGTTTTGCCCAGTTGCAAGCTGCCGGGAGCTCCGTGAGAAATGATGTGAATGCTATCTATATTGCTGCGATCGTCCAAAATTTCAGTAATTTGGTCGATCGCATCCCTGTTCCCATCCAAAACCACTACTTCCGTACCCGGTGTTACTCCGGCAATCAAACTTTGATAATCTTCAACTTGAGAATCGATAAAGGCGATCGCACTTCTTGAAACTTGACAATTAAAATTTGGCATCACACCACCTATTCCTGGTTTAAAAAAGACTGAAAATTTGTTGTATCAACCATAAGGCTTGATTGCCTAAAACTCTGTAAAGATTTGATAAAGATGTATTGATAAATAAATAGTCCCTCGATCGACCTTGGGAGTGCCAAGAGTGCCTCCCCCCCCGCCCACGAGGGCAACCGCGGGGGGATTGCCTACAAAGAATGGGGGGATATGCAAATCAGGTCGATCGCACTTTCTACCGTATTTTTATTAAATCAGGTGGCTATTTGAGAACTTGAGTGAGTTCTCATTGACTTCTCATCGACTTTTGATTAGACCTCTCCCATAATTAGGTTTTTGTGCAGATGGGACAAGGCGTAACGCAATGAAAATAGTTAAAATTATTAAGTAATCTTGTGGGCGAGCGAGACTGCGATACAAACCATATATCTAATAGAAGTAGGGACACGGCAATGCCGTGTCCCTACGGGGATATTGATAGTACCTATAAACCTGCAATCTGCTGTAAATTGACACAAATGCACTGCCAACCCTAGCCGGATCGACTGTCGCAATCTCGATCGCACCTCAAAAGATTATTAAGAGATAAAATGCGCCCAAACATTCCCATCTGGCCCAGCAACTTGATTGACGTAATTGTAGGGATACATTAACTTTCTCCCCTCAGTATCGCTGTAACCAGTGAGGGCATCTCCCCAAGGATCTTGCACGATATAACCCTGAGAATTGTAGCCAATTAAAGTGAGAATGTGACCGGCTGCAGTAAAATCTCCCGCTAAAACTACCGGCCGCCGATTCAGCAATTCCGATCGCACCTGGGCCCACGTGCGAGTCGTACTAAAACTCGTCTTAAACCCGTAAGCCTGAATCAGCGCCGAAAGCACGCTGTGATCGGTTTGAGAACCCTGGCCGGCATAGTCGAAACACCACTGCAACAACTCATCCTCCAACTGTCCGCCCCACTCAGAACGAACGCCGTAGTAATAAAATACCATCGCGATCGAAGTTACGTTGCAAGTAGACCAGTCAAAACGCGGATTGTCCCGCTGCGAAAAATACGGCACGTTCAATTCCACATTGTTCGGAACCGGATCGAAAATTTTATCTCCCCGCTTAAACTGAACAAAACTAGGAAAAACATAACCTGTATTGCCAAAATTCGGCAGTTCTTCAGTCAGGGAAACTTTCAGATGAGATCCTTCCGCACCGTAGCTGTTCACGCCGTAAACTCGACCTAAAGGCAGCGTAGTTTTCTCGGTACTGCTCAGGCTAGCAGAATCTACTGGTCGTTTTTTAAAGACTGTTGCTTGCAGGATTGTCATCGTCAAAGCATCGGGGTCAAAGGGAACTTCTTTGCCGTCTTTTTTAATTTTTACGTCTTGCCAATAAATAAATCCGATATTGCCGAAACCGGGAATAGATTCGGCGAGAGTTACTCGGAAATGCCCCAAAATGCAGGCATAACCAGTAATGGCATAGGTAGTGCCTAAAAGTAGGTCAGCCATTTGATCCGGCTGCAGTTTCGATGAATCTTCGGGTTTAGCTTTAATCTGAGTTGTTTGAGTTACCAAAAGTTGAGCGCTGACGTTGCTATTCGGTACGTCAGCCAGGTCAAATCTTAGGATTTGAGTACCTTTGGCAAGCTGAACATCGGGTTCGTAAAAATAGCCAAAACTGCCGATCGGTGAAATTGCTGAATCCACAACCACCTTGAGATGCCCGTCAATAAATCCGTATTTGCTAACCGCCAAAGTCTGGCCTGCTTTGACAAAAACTTTTTGCTGATTGTTGAGCCGGGAAGAATCAAGGGGAGCTACCTTAAACAAAGTGTCAGAAACTATCTTTAAGGTCAAACCTCGTCCGACAGTTAGCGGATCGGAAGTTACGGCAATGTAAATTATTTGGCTGCCAGTAACGTTGCCTTTGCTGTCAGTTGCCCGCAACCTGAGCCACCGAGCTCCGGCTACGCTAAATCCTTTAGACAAATTAACTTGCCAAGTGCTGGTCTCTTGGTTTAGCGTGACGCTTAGGGGAAATGTATCCTCAGCTATCACCTCAATTTTTGCTGTTTTTTCTCGGTCAAAAGTACCCCGAAGGACGATCGGCTGATTTACCAAAACTTCTGACGGCCCTTGATAAGTTAAATTCGGAGCGGGATTGAAAGATTTGCCACCGCGACTGAATTGCACAAAATCGGGATAAATGAAACCCGTATTGCCAAATTGCGGCAAATTCTCGGTCAGCGAGACTTTAATGTGGCTTTGTTCGATCGAGAATCCGGCAATTCCGTAAATCATTCCCGCCGGCAAGGTAATTTTTTCTTGGGGTGGCAGGCTAGCCGCATCTATCGGGCGCTTTTTAAACACAGTCGTTTTGATGATTGTCATCGTAACTGCATTTCTATCATACTCAATTCCCCTCCCGTCTCGCAAAATTTGGACGTGCAGCCAGTACACAAATCCCGAAGTTCCTAAGTTAGGAACTGCCCGCTCAAAAGCGACTCGGAAATGGTTTTCCACGCAAGCGTAGCCAAGAAGATTGAAAGTTTCTCCTGCGTTCAATTGTAATTTCTGAGTTGCTCCTAAAGTTGCAGAATCTGCGGGGGTTAACTTTAACCAGGTCTTTTTGATCACCCACAGTAACTGCATTCCACGCGGCGGGGTCGGCAACTCAGCGCGATCGAATATGAGAATTTTTGCGCCTTTGGTTATAAATACGTGTTTTTCGTAGAAAAAGCCAGAGGTTCCCACCGGAGTAATTGGATTATTTAGTTGAACATTCAGATGTCCATCTTCTAACTCGTAGTCCCTAATTTGATAAATTTTACCTGCTGGTATTTCCGCTTTTTGCAGGTTGTTAAGATTGCTGGCGGGCAGTGTTCCGACTTTGAATGCGGTATCTCTGAGAGTAATTAACGTCAAAAATTGAGCGGGTGATCCAGAAGCAGGATTAACTTTGATGTTAATTGTTTGTTGACCGATAACTTGGCCCGTCTTATCACTTGCCCTCACCAGCAATGTGCGAGTTCCTGCGCTAGGGAATCCTTTATCTAAACTGATGTTCCAAATGCCTCTAGAGAGATTTCTCCCGACATTCAGGGCATTTGAGCCTTCTGTTGCTGAAATCGCTGCCACTAGATTTGTGTCAAAAGTGCCAAGTAACACAGCGGCCCTATTGACCTCAATTTCTCGCGGGCCTAAGTAACTCAAAATAATTTTGCTGCTTGTCATTATATATCCCCCTATCTAATTAATTATTCAGCTAAAGCAAGGATAACTTCTGATTTTATCAAACACAATGACTCGAACCAGGACAAAATGGCCCCTAGATTCAGCCTATGGGCGGTTAATGCGTTTTCCAGCATAAGTTTTTAATTATTGGCGGGATCTGCGCCACAAATCTCACTTTAGGCGTACAATAACCACCTTAACCAAATATATGCCTGGTTGAGCGGATTTGTGGTGCAAGTTTTGAAGGAAGGAATTTAGTTCGAGTCGGTTGTTTCCCGCTGAACCCTTGATCCCTCACTGGCTGAGTCAATCGATTTTAGATTTTAGATTTTAGATTTTAGATTTTAGAATTGAAGCATTGACCCCACGGATGAATGCGGAGGCTTGTATCCTGGATGCTTTCGGTCAGGACTTAGGATCGCGAATTAAATAACTTACAATTTTAATTGTTATTGTGGGATGGGCGTCCCGCCCGTCCTTTTTGGACGGGC
>NZ_JAUBOZ010000054.1:0-19586 GCF_036700475.1 Microcoleus sp. T2B6
GGGGACAAGATTCTTCTCAAAGTCAACCCCTACTCCCCAACAATCAGGGGGATTTAGGGGGATCGAGATATGTGCAAGTTCACATTAAATTGGTATGAGGGGTAATTTGGTGAAAAAACGGTTGCTAATTTTGGGGGGGACGGGGGATGCTGCGGAACTGGCGGTGAGAGCGTCTCAAATTGCTGAAATAGAGGTGGTATCTTCGCTAGCAGGACGCACTCAACAGCCTTTTACCCCAAAAACGGGTACGGTGCGAATTGGGGGGTTTGGTGGGGCGGCTGGGCTGGCGGCGTTTTTGCTCGATCGCGGAGCCCTAGGAGAGGATCGCCCGATCGACTTCTTAATCGATGCTACTCATCCGTTTGCGGCTCGGATTTCTGCTAATGCTGCTGTTGCTGCTGCTGAATGTAATGTGCCCTTTTTGATGCTGGTGCGTCCTGCTTGGGAGAGGGTGGAGGGCGATCGCTGGATTGATGTTGCGGGCCACTCGGAGGCTGCAAGGGCTTTATTAGGGCAGTCTCAGCGGGTGTTTCTGACGATTGGTAGGCAGGAATTGGCTGCTTTTGCTGGTTTGGATGCTATTTGGTTTTTGATGCGGGCGATCGATCCTCCGGCACTCAATTCTCCTATTCCTAATGGTAAATTGTTATTAGCAAGGGGGCCTTTTTCTTTGGAAGACGAGCGCCAATTACTATTAGAATATCAGATTGATACAATTGTTAGTAAAAACAGCGGGGGCGGTGCTACTTATGCGAAAATTGTGGCGGCTAGGGAACTGGGAATTCCGGTGGTGATGGTGCAGCGGCCGCCGATTGCGGATGTTGAGCAGGTTGCTGATGTTGCAGGGGCGATCGCTTGGTTAGTTAAGCAGTTATGATTTCTATCATCTCCGGTCGATTACCCCTCATACGGTAGGGGCGGGTTCACTAACAATATCTGCCAATAATTGACTATCTCGAAAACCCGCCCTTTTAATCGTTCGATCGCACATAACATGATATCATCTTCGGTCGATTACCCCTAATATCATGTCCGGTGGGGGCGGGTTTATGGGATTTGGGATTTGTGTTGAATATTAGGGTGAACCCGCCCCTACTATAATCACCGGCAAATTTGTCATCGCCCTGCTAAATTTGCGTTTTCACCCAATATCGAAAGGCTTTCATGGCGACGTTTCTGCCGGCTGTTTTGCTTTGTTCTAAGTATTGGGGGATGAGCTCGGTGATGGGGAAGTTGGGAAACTGGAGACTACGATCGCCCTGTATGTATTTTCCATTTTGCAGTACGCTGATTTGCAGGTTGTGGCCGTTGTAGCGCCACAATTCGGGTACTCCTAATGCTTCGTAGTTGTTGAACTGAGTGCGGGAGGTGAGGTCGATTTCTATGGCTAAATCGGGAGGTGGGTCTGTTTCTAAGTCGATGCGGTTTTTGCCTCTGACTGCGGCTTCGTTTTGGATGTAGAAACAGGTATCTGGTTCTACTCCTTGAGCCATTTTTTGATTTTTGAATGTGGTGGAACCTAGAGACCAAAATTCCATACCAAGTTCTTCGAGTAGTGCTTCGACTAAGTTACCAATCAGGACTTTACCAACTTCGTGTTCGGGTAGGGGAACCATGATTTCTAATGTTCCTTTGCTGTATGAAAGTCGGGATGCGCGACTTTCTCCCAATTCTGTTAGTAGGGTTTCAAACATCGGCCAGGTTATGTCTTTGAGTAATAGTTGATTTCCTGGCTGGATGATTATTTGTTTTAGTTCTAGCTGCATTTTTTGACTGTTTTAATAGGATTTGAAATATAAAATAATTTAAGTTAATATTTTTTAGCAATTCTGCATTTATGCGGAATTGCTGTTAGAGATTTAAAAATATCTGCGGGGCTACGGGCAACCCTCTTTTGTAGAAGAATTGTATTCTCCCTCAGCAGTTCGCATTCCTCCTAGGATAGTTTCCACAATCACGCACTGTTTGCCTTTGGTATTAGGCCCAAACCCAGATGGAACAGATGTATCAAATGGAGCAACTGAAACTACCAATCGCCTATTATTGTTTGAATCTAATGGAAGTTGTTTCACGTTTCCCTTATAGTCAAAAACGATCGAGTTTGCAGGAACAGCATAACCATCAGTATAAGCAGTTGCATTAGTTAAAATCGCAATAGTGCGGGGTTTGATTTCGCCTCCGCTACTGAAAGTTTCTTTTCGGATTTCTTTTTTTAACGGATCGGGTTCTGCTGGATTGGTATCGATCTCAACTCTTGGCGGATCTGCAGATATGGGGGTAGAAGATGAGGTATAAAATGTAACTGTGACATCGCGCTTACTTCGCTTAGCTTCGCTTTGTGCAGTTCGCAAGGTTTGGAGGACTCGATCGTTCACAGTGCGAACTCTTTGTCTGTTGATAAATGCCAGCCAGCTTGGAGCGGCGATCGAGCTTAATATACCTATGATTAACGCTATCACGAGCACTTCTAGAAGGGTGAATCCCTGATCGCCCTTTCTGGATGCAGTATTTTTGTAATTAGGGTTTGCTTTTGCTGCAGAAATCTGCAAAACTTTTAATAATATTGGGGTTTTCATTTTATTCTCCTGTTTTATCTGCTACTCGCGCTATTCGGAAATTTGTTTTAGATCTCTGTTATTTTCCTACTGCACCGAGACCTTGTACTTGAACGGTTGCTGTTGGGAAAAATGCAGATTTGTTGGCTTTGTAAACAGTATCGTTGGCTTGAAGGCGACGCAGGCTGTTTCCTCTGATAGTAACTCTAGCTAAGTTTTTAGATGTATCTACACAAGCGTAGAAGCTGTGGGTTGAGCCGTCTGTTATTAGTAAATCTGCGGCGTTGATAGGAGTTGATCCTGCTGCTGTTGGATCTACGACGCCCAGAGCATTTTTGCAATCTGGCGGTTGTGGAACATTAGCGGTACTGTGGTCGATATAATTAACCAATACTTGAGGATCTGGAAAACCGGCTCTCATCGTCACATCTATTGTGGGCTTACTAAAGTCAAACTTTTCATTAAAAGCTGAATTTTTTCTTTGCTCATTTGTAGTTTCACTATCATCATAGTATGCCTGAGTTAAAGGGTTTTTGACTCCATCCGTAATTTCATAGCGGGCAATACGGGTAGGACAATCGTTTCCGTTTCCTGAAGGCTGACACCAAGTATTGTCCGTGTCTTTAAACTGGTAGTAAGCAACTAATGATCTTAGGTAAGTGTCGTTGCATGTATTAGGGCTGCAATCTTTTGGTTTTAGAGTAGAAGCATCAACTGGAATCGAGTTTTTAATTAGCTGTCGCTTCCAGAATACGAGAATCGGAACTCTATTAGGATTTCCCTTCTCTGGAAGTTGATCTCTGATAGCCGGAGTAGCCACAGTTCCTACATTAATAGCCTTATTATCGTAAATATAAATAGCTTGGCTCAAATCTTGGGCGATGAAATCAACGGCCGCCTGAAGGTCTTGCTCGGTATTTGACTTGACTTGTTCTCTCCTGTCGGTATTCAGCATATCGACTACAAAACCGAGCATCGGTGTAATGATTAAAAATGCCATAATTGCTCCGACTAATAGCTCAACGAGAGTCATACCCTTGTCTGTTGGAGCTAGCCCAGAGCGGTTTCGCTGGTGCTGACTTTTGAGAAGCAACCTGAGTAAAGTTTTCATTTTGACTGTTTCCTTTGCCAAATGGGGGGAGCGATTTTAAATTTGATAACAGGGACTTTGATTATTACTTACAGCCAGTGGTGTTCTTGAGTCGATCACACAACGATCGATATGGAGACGCCGCTCCTTGTGTAGTAGGGGGAATCTCTGTTTGCATTACCACCAAAGGCGCTTTAGGATTGCCAAGACCGGAATTAGCGACTGATTGCTGTGTAGTTGTCAGCGCGCCTGAAGAAGAAAAAGCATCGGCCCGGTAAACCCGCACAGTCAGCTCGTAGCCTGTTGTTGTCGGATCTGTCGGATTAGCTGGATTTCGCCAAACACCTTGAACCAAAAATTCTTTGCTCCCAGCACAACCTGGCGTTTCATCTAAGTTAACGCAGTACAACTGAGCAGGGTCTGTAGGAGCGGTAGGAGTATTAGAAGGAAAACCTTCTGGGCTTTTTGTATCATCTCTGATTGCCCCCACTCTCAGAGCGTCGATGTAAGTTCTCGCCGCCATCGTAGCAAGTTCAATCCGCCGCGCTTGTACGCGAGTCGCTACTGAGTAAGCCATCACAGGGGCGATCGCAATCATCAGCACCGAGACTACAATCATCGCTACTAACGACTCGATAATCGTGTAGCCACCATCTTGCGAATGGGGTAAATTTTGCTGTTGTTGTCGCTTATTCATAAGTAGGACTCCAGTAATTGCGCGGCGGAAAGTAATTAGAGGGTTAAGTGGAGCATTTAGCTCGCTCGGCAGTTGAGAGGGTTTCGGTGGCGTTCTTTTTGTCCTTTTCTAAGGTAGAACACATCAAAGTTTTTACCCAATCGTCATTGCGAGGTACTTCCCGGAAATACTCGTCCGGGGTTCGTCGTGAGGGAGGGGTTGTGAACTTTTGGGTAAACAAATCAGGCGGCTGAGATAGCAAGCCCACGTCATAACCCCAGTTCCGGGTGGGCGGGCTGAAGTATGGAATCTGATTACCTGATATGTTGTATACAGTTATTAGTGAATTAGTACCAGTAGGAGCAGTAGGATCTGTAGTAGGAGTAGATGATTGGGCGAACACAGTTTTTAGCCTATCAGCCGATGCTGACGGATAGCCCGTTGGCATAGTTGGCACATAAGGTGCGGTATTAAAGGCGCTACGGTTTAGCTGGATGAAAGACCCTTGGATGTTATTAGAAATTGGAGCTGAAGTTCCTTGGCGCCAGAGTTCCAAGAATCGGGGCAAGTTTTGCAAACCGCCGTTAAAGTCACCCGAGGTAGAGTTGAGCGTCCTTGAGGGAGTGTCACCTGCTCCAACAATCATATTGAATGTAGTCTCTCCAGCCACGGATATCCACCCTGTTGTGTCTGCAGCAGCAGTACCTCGTGGAGTACCTGGGGTGGCGGCTGTTGCACTCATGAGCTGCGGAACTGGCATCAATAGCGGCTGCGATCCCTGTAATGGACTAAGTTTGCTTTCTGTGGCGATAGCCGGTAGAGGTACTTTGCTGCCGTCTGTAGTGCCTGCAGCGGTAGCGCTGGTGTTGACATGAAACGGAATATCGGTAGCATTGTAAGCCACATTAGTCCCACTCTTGGCTGCAAACCAAAGAGCGTTAGTTCCTATACGGCCGACGACACCTGCTTGGATTGTGTTTCCTGCAGTAATCGCCAAAGGCTTTGGCTCTGTTAGGCTTGTCAGAGGGAAAGGTGTAGCAGTAGTGTTTCTCTCAAAAGCTACGCGGCGGGGGAAGCGCTGCAATTCTGGCGCTGGCGGAATTGCAGTTGTTCCCGCTGGATAAGCAGCGGCTGTGTATGAATCACCATCTTTTGCCTTACCTGCTGCTGGTGTGGATGGGTTCGCCAATGCTGGATTAACGTACCAGTCTTCATCCGTACACGCAGAAACTGGCAGTTTTGTACAAACTTCCATTACATACTCTGGGAAAGGCCCCCGGCGCTGGACGGGGGTGACAAAGTTGTTGAAGTAGGAACTCCAGAGCGGCTTGGGATTTGAAGTCACATAGTTAGCGTCTGTCACCGTTATCGGATCTGCAGCTGCCTTTAAATTTCCGTTAGCTAAAAACGCCCCGCTGGAAAGTCCGTTAGTAACAAAGTTGTTGTTAAAAAATCCTTGCTGTCTGCGAGGTAATACAGCAGCAGCGCCGGCATTGTTTCTGAGGTCAAAATCTCCCTCGTTGCGGAAGCCAAAACGGTAATTTGTTGAAAGCAGGGTGACAGCATCTGCCAGTATGTTTGCGGGACGCCAATTATCGCCGGTATTACATTTACCATTTAGTCTGGGGTCGTTTGGGCGACAGGCAAAGTTCTTATTGAGGTCGTCTTTTTTGCGAGTGTAAAACTTGTCCCAATCAGCAAGAGTTTTAAACTCTGCTTGGGAAGGAGCTTTAAACTCGTGTTCGGTGTGAAGGTTAAATTCGCCTTTGATGTAAACGGGCAAATTAGATGCCAAAGTCAGCCCTTTTTCCATAACTACATTGGCAATAGTGGGAGGAAGACTGGGAATTCTGGCGAGTTCGCGACCATTAACCAGCAGAATTCCGTTAGGCTTGCGAGTCGGGTCTAGTAAGGAGTCACTAGGGCTAACTCTGGCACTAATACTTTCATCTAAGTCTCTCTTACTACGATCGGGCAGCGCATCATCTCGGCTGGCATATATAATGCCGCTGTATGGCAGTAAAGGCTCTCCTCCAATGGAGTTTCTCCGCAATAGATCGAGGTTTATCTGAGTGGCGCGAATTTCTAAGGGTTGACGTTCTTCTAAGGGCTGGTTGTAATAGCCTGTTAGATTTGCTGGTTTTGCTGTTCCAATAGTTGTTAGGGGACTGCTCAGCGTAAAGGCTTCGTTGACGTTGGGAGTAGTCTCGTTGTCACGATCGATCGCCTTGACTTCTCTGGCATTCAAAAATGCTACTTCTTGGATAGCTCCGGGAGGAATATCAGAACTGACTGGTAAGGGGGAGCTGGCTATAATCCCTAATGCACACATGGTAGAGTCTATCGCTGCTCTGTCAGCCAGAGTGCGATCGCCCGGTTCTTTCAATAGTGCGTTTCTCAAAGGCTCGTTGGCAAACCTACCGTCAGGAAAAACGTAATTGGCTTGCCTTTCTAAAGCAGTTGGCGAACCCCCGCCTAACAAACCCCGTGTAGCCGGAGCTGTACTTGCAGTTGATTTTGGGTCTTGTGTCTTATCAGTCGGTCGGCCGTAGACTACTCCATTGTGGGAACCAATTTGAGTTCCGGGAGTCCCTAATGCGGGTGGGTTTAGGGTTGCGTTCTGACCGCTTACATCAGGAAGTGTAGATAAATTTTTGGCTGTGGAAGCGTTGCTGGGGTCGTAGTAGCTGCTGACGCAGGCAAATGGCTTAACGCTATTGAGGTTTATTGGGTTTAAATTTGGATTGTAGCCACCGTCTTTTTTGTAGTGATAGACTGCTGTCGCCCGCATCCGTAAATCGCCCTTAGCATACTTGGGAGTTCTGGGGTCAATGGTAGTAGATCCTGTTACTGGTAGTACGAGCGTTGCGGGGCGAGGAACCCATTTTGCAGGATCATAAGCGCCACCACCACTATTGTCATAAACTTTAGACCCTGCCCCCAGAGGTGACATCGGCATCGAGTCCGGCCAAACAACAGGGTATTTCTCAACAGCAGCACCTGTAGTTTTTGGATCGTCGTAAGCATCAGTTGCGCCATTTCCCAATAACGTACCATCTAAGGGATTTATCCAAGTAGGGGGTGGCAGAAAAGAATTGGTGCGTTCGTAAACTCCTGCACTGGTGATCACCCGAAGACCGCCCTCGCCATCCAGAGGATTTTTAGGTATTTCCGCTGCTGCTCCTTCCCAGAAACCGCTGCGATCTGTGGCTCCTACGTCGGCCAGCTTTGTTACCTGGGGCGATCTGGTACGTGGAATGCCACTGGTGTCGCTAGAATTCCACTTGCCTGGGATTGGGTCTGGCTCACTCGTAAATTGATTTTTGCTGTTGTCCCATCTCTTGGCTGGTAGGTTGTTACCCGCAATCACACGATCGCCCAGCAATAGTTCTTCAGGTAGCGGTGAGCCATCTGCTGTTGGTGTTGTTGTTCCTAGCTGATCTGCTTTTAGTGCGATCGGGCTTGTAGCGTCCGAGTTGCTCCATTTGAAAGCGTCTAAAGGTTCTAAAGGTCGCAGAGTGTCCAGGCTTCCATCTATAGGCAGCGTTTTTGGTGCGGGGCCGTATGTGTCCGATGCGTTTGCCTGCGTAAGTCCTACTCCTACAGGTCCTACTTCTTTAAAGGGAACCTTGCGGAGCATCTGTTTAAAATATTCTTCCAGCGCTTGTTCCCGGGTTTGGGTGGCTGGTCTATTTTGCACCGAAAATGGGTCGGTAGTATCGACTTTGGCCATCTGTGCTGCCACTAGCGAAGAGAGGCGAGCAGTATAGGCACCATTGTTGTAAAGTACCTCCAAACTGCTATTGGTGGTGGATTCCGCACCTGCTGCGTCGCTAATAGTTTTTGCCGCACCTAGCATGGCTGCGTTTCTATCACCTGTCAGTGATGAGGCATTTTTGAAAAGATGCACGCCCACGGGATTAATTTGTCCGCCAGTGGTATTGCCCGACCAGCCATTAACTACATTGCCTCCCACCACAATTTTGCTATTTTCTTGTTCATAAAAACAAGAATCTGGGCTACTAACTTGATAGAATCGTGTCCTATTTCCCCCACTTAAGTTAGTCACCAACAAATTACTATTTGTGAATATCCGCCCGTTTAGATTCAACTCAGGCCCTGGCGATATATCCAAGTCGTCTTCATAAACTACCGCGTTATTAGCGAGGGGAATGCGGCTTTGGTCTTGCTGGTATTCGAGAGCCGATGTACTGGCAGTTCCTGTTAACGGTTTATACTTAGCGCCCAAACTGCTCGCTTCCGAGGCTGTAATCGGTACATTAACTGTGTCAACAAAAAAACTTTTTTTAAGTTGGCCGTCTATCCTGTACCAGCCTGAGTCGCCTACCAAACTAGCGACAGTACCTCCACCCTGGACACATTCAGGATTGAGACTTTTCGCCGAGCTGGGTGGCGTTCTGGCCTCCACAGACTTTCTGGCCCTGGTGAAATTGCCTAAAGTTGGGCCTAGAACATTACTGCGTTTTGGACTGCGGAAGAATATGCCGTAAATAGTAAAAGTGTCAAAGAATCCATCATTATTAGTATCTACGGGATATCTCCACGCAGTGTTGATCGCTTCGTTTTCTACATCTGTTATGGGGTCTACCATCGGGGCTTTAGGATCGGCAGCAGGATCAGCAGTACCGTTTTGATCGAGGTCTGCTCTGAGTACCAGACGTTCCTCGTCTCCAAAGCTATAAAAATCCGTAGCTGCACCCGTAGCATTCGCCATCCGGGCGTACAATTCTGGATCGGATGGAGTACCCGTCGGTCTTTGCGGGTCTTCCCACAGCAGGAACTGAATTTTCGCTTTCGCCCGATCGATCGCCGGAGTCGCGGCCGCCAGCACCTGCTGGTTCACGCGCACGTTACGCGCCGTATTCGCCCGATCGAACGATCGCAGCGTAATCGCCACAGTCAACAAAATCACTACCAGCAACACCATCGTCACCGTCGGCAGCACAAACCCCGCCACCGGCAGTCTCGCCCTCCGGCCCATAGCCATCAGGGTTTGCAGCATTGCTCTCATCAGCCGCTTAGCCCCGGATCTGGTAACACCAGCAATCCGCCGCAGCAGGGATACGATAATTTTGGATAATTTGCTCTTAAACATTGACGCCTTCCTGAATAATTTCAGAGATGGTATTGCTGGTAGTGACTGCTCGACAGTACAATCCCATCTTTATTGTTCCCATTTTTTGCAACTTGCATATCAGCCTCTTGCACAAATTTAAATCTGTACCTTGGCTGAAAAATAAAACCCACAAACCCGCAACCAAAATCGCCGCCGATAATATATTTTTCAGCGAAAGATTTGCCCCGCAGGGATTAGATCTTCCTTACTCCACTCTAATCTAGTTAAATTGAAATGTCAGTGGTCAGACCAAGACTGAATTCGATCGCCCAAAAACAGCGATCGCGAGCGTATCCCATGTATTTCCCAGACCTTGTCTGGCGGCCTTTGTTGATGTGTTCGCCTTGCTAGCGCCTGCAACCACCGGAATCTACAATCACCATCGGCCCATCGAGTGGTTATGCCTGTCAGCGCGATCGAACTGAGATATTGCACCATTCTCAATTAGCCGTAGGGGCGGGTTCGCCAACAGCCTTAAAGCTTGCAAATAGGTTCTATAAACCCGCCCCACCCCACGAAAAATCCTCTTATTGATATTGCTGCAAGATGTCAGATCAAATATAAATTGGGCGATGAATTTCCGTAATGCCCCCAAGTGCGATGAATTGCCGTAATGCCCCCAAGTGCGATCTCAACTGTTGCACCATAGTCAATCAGCCTTTTAGGGGCGGGCAAGATGCCCACCCCACAATAAAATTAACTGGTTCCCAAGCTCTGCCTGGGAACCGATGTAAGCGAGGCTCTGCCTCGGCTGCGACAATGGAGGCAGAGCCTCCGGATATGCGTTACCAGGCAGAGCCTGGTAACGAGTATAATCATTTAGGATTGCTATATATAAATACATCTTCAGTCCTTTTCAAAGGACTTGCGCTATGAGACGGGGGTTTTTAACCCCCGGCGGACTATCGGTACAAATGCCAAATCCGAAACACTGTCAGTACAAGTGCCAAATATAAACCTAGCATCCCACCCATGAAACAACCCTCCAAACCCCCCGACTTCATCATCATCGGCGCCCAAAAAGGCGGCACAACATCCCTGTACAATTACCTAATCCAACATCCCCAAATCCTCCCCGCCGCCCAAAAAGAAATCCATTACTTCGACTTGAACTTCGACAAAAGCCCAGACTGGTACTACGCCCAATTTCCCCAGCCCCAAACAGGCGAAAACCTAGTAACCGGAGAAGCCAGCCCCTACTACATCTGTCACCCCCAAGTTCCCCAGCGAATTTATGATTTATGTCCCAAAGTAAAAATAATCGCCCTGCTGAGAAACCCAGTAGAACGCGCAATCTCCCACTATTATTACTATATCAAAATAGGCTACGAATCGCTATCATTAGAAAGTGCGATCGCCTCCGAACCCGAAAGACTCAAAGGCGAAATAGAAAAACTCCAAACCAACCCAAACTACTACAGTTACGAACACCAACACCACAGTTATCTAACCCGCGGCATATACGCCGATCAACTCCCAGCCTGGATGAAACTTTTTCCCAAATCACAACTTTTAATCCTCAAAAGCGAAGACTTATATACCAATCCCTTCGGCACATACAACAGCGTCTTAGAATTTCTAGAATTACCGCCGCACCAACTACAAACCTACGAAAAATACAACGCCACCCAATATCCCCCCATCAACGACACAATATACGACCAATTGAGAGCATATTTTCGATCGCACAACCAAAGACTAGCCCAATTGTGCGATCGAGACTTCGGCTGGGATTAATTATTTCGGCAATTGTAGGGGCGGGTTCACAAACAATATCTAACAAATACAAACAATCTAAATAAACCCGCCCCCACCCCACCAATAACCTACATGAACCTTGATTTCATCCTCCAAACGTATAGATCGATTTACCGTTGGGTGGGGGCGGGTTTACGAGATTGTGGATTATTGACGATGATTGTTGGTGAACCCGCCCCTACAAATCTTTTTCTCAAAATAGTCGGGGCGCTTTTTACCAACAATATCTCACAAATACAAACCATCTAAATAAACCCGCCCCTCGGATTAATTATTTCGGCAATTGTAGGGGCGGTTTTTACCAACAATATCTCACAAATACAAACAATCTAAATAAACCCGCCCCTCCCCACCAATAACCTACATGAACCTTGATTTCATCCCATCCTCCAAACGTATAGATCGATTTACCGTTGGGTGGGGGCGGGTTTACGAGATTGTGGATTATTGACGATGATTGTTGGTGAACCCGCCCCTACAAATCTTTTTCTCAAAATAGCTTGACATTCCTACCAGTCTGTGATAGCTTATCGAATAGTATTGTGTTAAATCCACAAATCGCAGCACTTCACCCATGTTCACAGCCAAGTTCACAGCCAACAGCTATTTTTATTTTTGGTACAGCCAAGTTCGCCCGGAGTGAATTTGCAATTCACTGTGAACATCCGGGCGAACCGCAGATTAACACCTGCGGTTTTGTTTTTTCTACTTCTTTTCCCAACAACCAATCGAGTACACGCGAAAACAGCAATGACATTATTCAGTAACTGGTACTACAGCTTTTATTTTTGGCCCAACAAGAGTTCTGGGTAAATTGTCGCGCTGTCTTTTCGCACCAACCCGGAACTCCTAAAAGTTCCGGGTTTTTTGTTGTCAACCACCCACTTAAATTCCCAGGAAAATACCCTCATGTTAGAAGCCAAACTCGTAACCAAATCTCATCCCGAACACCAAACAATTGTCAAACTCTCAGAAACAGTCTCAGTCGGCGGCCAAGAATTATTAATCATCGGCGGCCCCTGTACCGTCGAAAGTTCCCAACAAATGGAAACAGTCGCCCGCCAACTATCCGCCGCATCGGTGCAAGCTTTGCGAGGCGGAGTCTACAAACCCCGCACTTCTCCCTATGCTTTCCAAGGCATGGGAATTGAGGGACTGGAAATTTTAGCCGATGTCAGCCGGCGTTACGGTTTACCCGTGGTGACAGAGGTAATGTCGATCGCCCAAATCGAGCCAGTTGTCACCTATGCTGATATGCTGCAATTAGGCAGTCGGAATATGCAAAACTTCGAGTTACTAAAGGCGATCGGTCAAGCCGGAAAACCAGTCCTGCTAAAACGCGGCTTATCAGCCACAATCGAAGAATTTGTGATGGCCGCCGAATACATTCTCAGTCACGGAAATCCTCATGTAGTTCTCTGCGAAAGAGGCATCCGCAGCTTCGACAATTACACCCGAAACGTATTAGATTTAGGTGCAGTCGTAGCACTGAAACAGTTAACTCATTTGCCAGTAATAGTAGACCCTTCTCACGCCGTCGGCAAGCGAGAATTAGTCGCACCCCTAGCCAAAGCAGCGGTTGCTTGCGGTGCAGACGGATTGATTATTGAGTGTCACCCGCAACCAGAAAAATCGGTTTCTGATGCGCGGCAAGCTCTTTCTTTAGCAGATATGGTAGATTTAGTTGCGAGTTTGCGGCCTGTAGCCGCCGCCGTTGGCCGCTGCATACCAGATACTAAGTCATTAGTCATCAGTCATTAGTTATTAGTCATTAGTTATTAGTCATTAGTCATCACTCATTAGTCATATTATGTCCGGTCGATTACCCCTAATACGGTAGGGGCGGGTTCACCAACAATATCTGCCAATAATTAACAATCTCAAAAACCCGCCCCCTTAATTGCTCGCTCGGACATGATATCATTTAATATGGTAGGGGCGGGTTCACCAACAATATCTGCCAATAATTAACAATCTCAAAAACCCGCCCCTTTAATCGCTCGCTCGGACATAATATCATTAGTCATTAGTCGGCGCCGCAGGACTTGGCTTTGGTAGAGTCAGAATTTATGCGGACGCACTTTTGCTTGGAAAGCGAAATTAGATTAAAATAAAAGCACAATCAATACTGTCATCTACAATATTTGGCTTTTATTATGGCAATACTACTTAACGTTCCCTCGATCGTCTGTTCCGGCTGCGGTGATACAATTACCAAAGCCATCAAAACTGTTGACTCCGAGGCTACTGTCAATGTGGATGTCGCAGCTAAGACTGTTACGGTTGAGGCTCAAGCTTCTGAAGAATCAATTACACAAGCGGTTGTTGCTACGGGCCACACCGTCCAAGATTGATATTGAGTTTGGTGAGGGCGGGTTTACGAGATTATTGGTATTAGGCCGAGATTATTCGTAAAAGCCGCCCCTACAGAATTTTAAATCCATTACCAATGCCCACTCCCCAATGCCCAAAAGCTTAATCTGCTTCGTCTAAGTGTTCGGCGACTGCTTGGTAAAGTTCAAAAACGTGGCGATCGAGTAAACTATAAAAAACTTGTCTCCCAACCTTGCGGTAACTGACCAACCGCATCGCCCGCAATGCCCGCAACTGGTGCGATACTGCTGACTCGCTCATACTCAACGCCGCAGCCAAGTCACACACGCACAGTTCTTGTTTTGCCAAAACCGACAGCAGCCGCAGGCGATTCGCATCTCCCAAAAGACTGAAAAACTCAGCCATCCGCTGAGCTTTGGCGGTGTTGAGAACCTGTGTTTGGATGTCCCCGGCCCGCAAACAGTCAACTAGGTGCGATGGATCGCACGTTGGTGTATCGTTTTGTTCGTGAGGCTGACTTATCGCTCCATTAACAGCAGAGTTGGGTGACATCTTTTCCCGGCTAGTTTTAATTCTGATTTTCATTTTAGTGCGATCGGCAAACCTTTTGTAACAAAACTTTTACATTCCCTTGACTTATATCTGAATATGTGTTCATATATAAGTATGCAAAAACAAACCCACGAGGACAATGTAAAATGACTACCGCCACCCAAACAAAATGTGCCTGTCCTTCATGTTCGTGCGTTGTCAGCCCCAGCGAAGCCATTGAAAAAGACGGCAAAACATACTGTTCCAGTGCTTGCGCTGACGGGCATCCCAACGGCCAAGGCTGCGGCCACACCGGCTGCGAGTGCCACAAATAAATATTCGGCTTCAGAAAAGGTTAATCACCCACTGCCAAATATCTCTAAAGGGAGATGCGAACCGCGCATTTCCCAATTTTTTTGCTTTTAGGTTAAAGAAAAGTTAAAATAAAGCTAACTTAAGGTTAAGACTGCATTAATAGACTAAATACAGAGCGAAAAAGCACAATTGCTACTTACGCAATACAATAGAAGCAAGTTAGCGCCGCGATACTGAGTACAAATAGTGCTATTAACAGCAGAGACCGAACCAAAAGTTGAATACCAAAAGTTTAATTAGGAGGGGGCAATGAAAGAGCGGGAAGATTTTTTACATCCTCGCAATCGCTACTACGGTGATTTCACGCCAGAAAACTTGGCGTTTAATGCCAACTTGCAGGAGTTTGCTCAAAAAATAACTTATATTTGCTCGCTGGAAACAGGGGGGAAAATTAGCGCTGAGAAAGCCTATAAAGATATTAAGGCCCTTTGGAAAAACTTAAAATCCTCTAAGAAACAATTGGGAATTGGCCAAAAACCCCCCAGTACCGAGGAGCCACATTCACCTTAAAGTCATCGCAGCCAACGCAGCGTTTGCAATCGAAAACCCCTGCGATTGCGAACGCTGCGTTTTGCTGCGTACCCAGCAAATGTAAGGTGCTTGCTAGTAGGCGAACTTTAGAAAATTCTAGGGTTTGGGATTTGGTGCATTTTCTCCGGCAAAGGAAGTACAAGTGCCACCGAGGCCAGAAATAATCGCGCAAGTATTAGTTTTCAGCATTCCCTGATAGGTATCAGCACCGGTGCCAGGGGCGCCCAACTCGTCGCTGTAAAGTTCTTTGTCCGAAATTTCGACATTTGCCTCCCTCGCCACAGTCTCCATCAACTTCGGATTAGTTGTAGTTTCGGCAAAAATTGTCGGCACTCCTGCGGTCTTAATTTCTGACGACAATTCGGCAATTCTTGCGGCGGTGGGCTGTTCTTCAGTCGTCACCCCCTGCAAGGCTCCTGCAATCTCCAAACCGTAAGCATCGGCATAGTAACTCAGAGCATCGTGAGTTGTTACTAACTTGCGTTTTTCTGCTGGAATTGTCGCAATTTGAGCTTTGATCCAAGTATCTATTTTTTGCAACTCATCTGTTAAGCTGGCGGCATTTTTTGTAAAAAGTTGAGCATTGGTGGGGGAAACTTTGCTCAATTCATCCCGAATTGTTTCTACCATACGAATGCCATTTTGAGGGTTATGCCAAACGTGAGGGTCAGGGACTTTTTCGCCTTCTGCATGGGGTTGGTTTTCCCCTTTCTCTTCGCCGTGTTCGTGGTCGTCTTTGCCCATCAGCGGTTTGGGAACCGCGAGTTCGTGGACGGCGATTTTGGGTGCGGAATTACTGCTAGATTCAATTAACTTAATGATGCTGGGTTCGTGGTTATAGCCGCCGTATAAAATCAGATTGCCCGTTTCAATCGCTTTGCGGTCTTCCGGCTTAGTTTGATAGGCGTGGGGGTCGTCTCCCGGCTTGATTAGACACGTGGTGTCGATCGAACTTTGAGCGATTTCTCTAGTTAGGTTGCAGATAACGCCAGTCGTGGCGACGACTTTGGGCAAGTTGGCGGCGGGACTGGCTTGAGTTTGAGTCGCGGCCGGACTCTCTGGCGTCCCATTGCTTGCGTTCTGCCCTCCACTGCAGCCAACCAGTCCGCAGCCCATTGCCAAAACAGCCACACCGCACAATCTGCCGCTTTTTCCAGCCCAGTTCTTTAACATTTTCACCTTTGGAACGATAATCGTTATTGCTTTTTCGAGTTATCCTATTCTAGTAGCTACGAACAAGAATCGTTCTCAAAATCTCGGATTATGTTAGAAGTGCAAGACTTAGCTGTCAATTATCGAGGAATCTCGGCCCTCAACAGCGTGAATTTCCAGTTAGATCCCGGACAATTAACCGGTGTGTTCGGCCCCAACGGCGCCGGGAAAAGCACGATGGTGAAAGCGATGCTGGGATTGATCCCGGCCTGTCGGGGTTTGGTGAAATATCAGGGGCGGTTGCTGAAGCAGCAGTTATCGCGGGTGGCTTATGTGCCACAGCGATCGCAAATTGACTGGGATTATCCGATTACTGTGTGGAATGCGGTAATGATGGCGCGAACCGTCAAGACTGGTTGGTTTCGCAGCCCCTCGAAGCAGTCGCAAGAATTGGTAAAAGCTGCTTTACTGCGGGTAGGAATGTGGGATTTGCGCGATCGACAAATTGGCGAACTGTCTGGCGGACAGCAGCAGCGGATTTTCTTAGCAAGGTCGATCGCCCAACAAGCCGATTTATTCTTCTTCGACGAACCTTTTAACGCGATCGACAAAGCAACCGAAGAAATTATTTTCGATATTTTTGCCGAACTAAAAGCCCAAAATAAAACATTGCTAGTAATCAGCCACGATTTAGGCGAAAGTTTAAAACAGTACGACAATTTATTATTGCTCAACAAGCAGTTAATTGCAACAGGTTCCTGCCGAGAAGTTCTCACCACCGCCAATATTCAAAAAGCCTATGGATACGATTTAAGTTTAGTTTCAGCGTAAGCAAAAAAAGATTTATCTTTAAAATTGATTGTGGCACGGGCGTCTCGCCTGTGCAGTTGATTGTGGCACGGGCATCCTGCCTGTGCAGTTGATTTTGGCACGGGCATCCTGCCTGTGCAGTTGATTGTGGCACGGGCGTCTCGCCTGTGCATTTGATTGTGGCACGGGCGTCCCGCCTGTGCAATTGATTGTAGTTAAAAAAATCCTATTATTGACCTAATTCAATGTTAAACCTACTAATTGAGCCGCTACAATTCGAGTTCATGCGAAATGCGATCGCCGTCGGCATTTTGCTAGGAATTCTCTGCGCCGTTGTCGGCTCCTATTTAATTGTACAGCAAATGGGAATGATGGTTGACATGATTGCCCATTCAGTATTAGCAGGATTGCCCGTAGCTTTTTCTTTAGGTTTCAATATTTCGATCGGCGCGTTTATATCGGGAATTATCAGCGCGGTAATAATGACCTGGATACAATCGCAATCGCGCCTGAAAATTGATGCAGTTATGGCATTAATTTTGTCTACATTTTTAGCAATTAGCATCACGCTGATTAGCCTATTGCGGACAACCAAATTAGATTTAGACGGGTTTTTGTTTGGGAATATCTTATCAGTTGCACCGGCTGACGTGCAACAGACTTTTGTCATTACTTTGATTATTTTGGCGACGGTTAAAATATTTTATAAAGAACTGCTATTCTATACTTTTGACCCGTTGGGAGCGCAAGCCGGCGGTTTGGCTGTAAACTGGATTTATTTGGGGATGATTTCGGCGATTACGCTGACGATTGTTGCGAGTTTGCAAACTGTGGGGGCGCTGTTAGTAATTTCCCTATTAATCGGGCCTGGAATCACGGCGTATTTGTTGGTAAAAGAGCTACATTTAATGATGGGATTAGGAGCAATTATTGGGATTACAGCTAGCGTGAGCGGTATGTATCTAAGCTATTATTTGAATATGCCGTCAGGTGCGGCAATTGTATTAGTTGTTTTTGGGTTATTTTTAGTAGCTTTGCTGTTCAGTCCCAGTCAAGGGATTTTGACAAGAAAGAGAGGATAACACTCCTGGATGCACTTCGACGCTTAGAAACCGGGTTTTTTACTCGATGCAGTCTGCAACGAAGTAGACGCTCGAAAAACCCGGTTTCTGGATACCCGTGGGTAAGTCCTAAAGTTTTCAATTGTTTATGTTTTGGTCAAACGGGTGCTTATGCGAACTTAGCGCCGCCCGAACCCTTTGCCGCCCATAGATTTATGACCAAACCAGCAATTCGCCTCCACAGCCGCCAGCGGCGAGAAACTGGCCTTCGGGATGCCATGCGAGACAGGAAAAACCGCCCTCTGCGCCTTCTAGAATTTGCAGCAATTGTTCTGCTTCCTCCCACAAACAAACTTGACCGTCTGCGGCGGCAGAAGCTAATAAAAATGTGGTAGGTTGAAAGGCGATCGCATTTACAACTTTTTCATGCACTTCTAACCCCCAAGAATCCCAACCGACACTTTCATCAGCGTGTTTTTCCCACACTGAAATACCTTCCGAACTCGCAGCCGCTAACAAAGGCGCCCCCAAGGAATTAGTTTTATCCGACCAAGCTAACTGCCGAACTTTCCCCGGAAAACCCTGCATTACCCACGGTTCAAAATTACCCCATTCATTAACAATTAGAGTATTGTCCATATTGCCGCAAGCTAAATATTCCCCTTGTGGCGACCAAGAAACGGCACCGGTTGCAGAGGGTACTGATAAAATTTCCGGGTCTTCGTCCCAGTCTTCACCATGCCAAACTTTGACACCTTGATAGCCGCTAACTGCCAGATATTGAACCATCGGATGCCATGCTAAATCGAGAATAGATGATGACTCGAAATTCAGCGTTACTTCAACAACATTATCCTCAGCATTCCAGACTTGAACGTAGCGGCCCATACTGAAAGCTAACTGGTTGCAGTTGGGACTCCAAGCTAACTTATCAACCCAGACGCGCTGGTTATCCAAATCAGCAATTAATTCACCAGAATTAACGCGCCAAATTCGCACTTTTCCATCTTGTCCGCCAGCAGCTAGGAATTGACTGTCGCGGGAAAAAGACAAGCAATCGGCTGATTTCTCCGTAGCACTTTGTAGCGTTTGCAAGGACAATTCATTAACTGCCCCTACTTTCGCCAGCATCACTTCCCCCGCCGCAGAACAGACTGCTAAAGTTTTGCCATCCGGCGACCAAGTAACAGCAGTTATGTAGTCAGACAGCATGGCTTCGGCATGAATTTCTAGGGTTTGTTCACTTTTATTTGTCTTTTTGCTACCCATATTTATTGAATCTGAGATGTTGTACTATTCTTAAGAACGGGCAAGATGCCCGTTCCACAAGAAATGAATTTTCATCTTGTGGAACAGGCATCTTGCCTGTTCCCTTCCACAAAAGATGAATTTTCATCTTGTGGAACAGGCATCTTGCCTGTTCCCTTCCACGGGCAAGATGCCCGTGCCACAAAAGATGAATTTTCATCTTGTGGAACAGGCATCTTGCCTGTTCCATCCCACAAAAGATGAATTTTCATCTTGTGGAACAGGCATCTTGCCTGTTCCCTTCCACGGGCAAGATGCCCGTGCCACA
>NZ_JAUBOZ010000054.1:19686-52464 GCF_036700475.1 Microcoleus sp. T2B6
AAAGATGAATTTTCATCTTGTGGAACAGGCATCTTGCCTGTTCCATCCCACAAAAGATGAATTTTCCTCTTGTGGAACAGGCATCTTGCCTGTTCCTAAAAAGCTTATTAAAAATGCTTCAATACGTCAGTTAAACCAGACATTTCCGAAAATCCTCTCGCAATTGATTTTCGTTTAAGTTGCGGCCGATGAATACAAGCTCATTTTTCGGAGTTTCGGTGGTTTTCCAAGGTCTATCCGGTCGGCCATCGAACACCATGTGTACTCCTTGAAAAACAAATCGCTTGTTGTCTCCGGCGACATTCAAAATGCCCTTTGTCCGAAAGATATTCGGGCCTTGAGTTCGCAACAATTCCTCAATCCAATCGCTAAATTTGTTGCCATCAATAGCACCGGATTCGACTATTGCTACGGAAGTTACTGTTTCGTCGTGTTCGTGAGTGTGTTCGCCCAAAAAGTCTGGTTCTATTTCTAATGCCCGGTTCAAATCAAATGCTTTAACGCCCAACAAAGCATCCATTGCTAATTCAGCGTTGCGGGTGCGGTGAATTTTTGCCATTGCATTCATGGCGCGAATTCGCCTTTCTAATTCTGCCAATTCTTCCTCAGTCACTAAATCAGTTTTGTTGAGCAAAACTACATCGGCGAATGCAATTTGTTCTTGAGCTTCGTCTGCGTCCCAGTGCTGCCAGATGTGCTTGGCATCGACTACGGTGACAACTGCATCTAGCAGTAATTTTTCCCGCATATCTTCGTCTACAAAAAAGGTTTGAATTACTGGTGCGGGGTCGGCTAAACCTGTGGTTTCGATGACTATGTGATCGAATTTGTCTCGCCGCTTCATTAAGTTGCCGATAATCCGAATTAAATCGCCTCGGACTGTACAGCAAATGCAGCCGTTGTTCATCTCAAAAATTTCTTCGTCGGCATCAATTATCAGTTGGTTGTCGATGCCTACTTCGCCGAATTCGTTGACGATGACTGCAACTTTTTTGCCGTGTTCCTGTGTTAAAATGCGGTTCAGTAGCGTAGTTTTGCCTGCACCTAAATAGCCTGTGAGAACGGTAACAGGAACTGATTCGATCGCCCCAGCACTCACCATACTTGACCTCGATTATTGTACAATGATAACCATTATCGTTATTGTACACCAGACAAGCTGCTAGTAGCAAGAATATTACAAAATGTTAATAAATAGTTCGCTGGAGACTTTAAGGGCTGGTTGTAGGAAAAATAGACAAAATAATACTTGTGGGCTATCATAAATCAATCTATACATTTAATCTAAAAAACACCATGACTCAGCTATCAGAAAAGCGAAAAGCGCTGCGGAATAGAATCTCTCCCGAACAAACTATACCACCCGAAGAATTAGCAAGGCGCAAAGCAGAAAGAACTGAACTCGGTTTGCGCGGTCGAGCAATATTTGAGCGAATTCGCCCGAAACTGATCGACGAGTATTACAATTGGTTTATTGCGATAGAGCCGGACAGCGAAGAATACTTAATTGACCCCAAACTGTTAGGCATTGTCCAAAAAATTAAGGAACAGTATGGCGATAAAAATGTGATGTTAACAACCTTTCGCCTCAATGAAACAGGAACCTGTGGCAGAATATGATATCAGGTTGGTTTGGGGAAAACGGAGAATTGTTTTTTGAGATAGAGTTGATTGCATCTAATGGCGAGATTTTTCCAGTGGAAGTAATGCTAGATACAGGTTTTACCGCAGGCTATCTGGCAATTAATTTTCAAGATATGGAGGCTTTGGAGTGGCCGTTAGTTAAATCTAAATTCAAGCTGGCTACAGCGCGGGGAGATGCTTTATTTGACCTCTATGAAGGTCGAGTAATTATTGACGGTCAAGAGTTTGTTATTCCGGTTCATGTTGGAGAGGAACTCCCGGAGATTTTAATCGGTTCGCAATGGTTAGATAGGATGCAGCTAGTTGTTAATAAATCGATCGGCATTTTGACGTTAGAAACAGTATCGAGTGCAGAATGATTGCAGATCGATCGCCCTTTCTCAAAAAAAGCGATCGCCCGCATTCAACTACAAAAATGACTGTATTTTAGCAGAGTTGAGTTCCCGACCGATCAGCACTAATTTGGTTTGCCGGAGTTCCGAAGGTTGCCAAGGGCGATCGTAAAAATATTCTATGCGCGATCCGACACCTTGCAACACCATCCTCATCGGTTTCTTGGGAACCGCCACAAACCCTTTAATCCGATAGATTTCCTCCTGCTGCATCAAGGATTGCAGTTTTTTCACCAAAGCTTCAGGTTCAAATTCGCGATCGGCAATAAAGAAAGTCGAGTTAATATCATCATCGTGATCGTGTTCCTCCTCAGTGTCGTGGTGACTTGGGCGAGACTCCAAATCATCCTCAACCGCCGCATTAAATCCCATTAGCACATCCGGGTTAATTTCGCCACCTTTGCAAGGCACAATTTTCACACTCGGACGTAACTCTTGCTGCAACCAGCTTTGGACTTTCTTGTGAGTTTCCACATCTACGCGATCGACCTTCGTTAAAAGTACCATATCGGCACAGGCTAACTGGTCTTCAAACAATTCCTCGATCGGAGTTTCGTGATCTAAACTATCATCAGCCTGCCGCTGTGCCATCAAAGCATCGATATCACCGACAAAAGTACCGCTAGCAATAGCTTCGCAATCGACAACAGCAACCACACCGTCCACTGTAGCACCGGTGCGAATTTCCGGCCAGCGAAAAGCTTGAATCAAAGGTTTAGGAAGTGCGAGGCCAGAAGTCTCAATTAAGATACAATCAATTTGTTCTCTACGCTTCAACAATTCCTGCATAGTCGGCAAGAATTCCTCTTGAACAGTGCAGCAAAGACAACCATTTGTCAGTTCAACAATATTGCTGCTGACATCTTCTTCTTCGTCGCAAACTTGGCAATCGCGCAGCAGTTCTCCGTCAATTCCGATTTCGCCAAATTCGTTAACCAGAACAGCAATGCGGCGACCTTGATTATTTTGCAATAAGTGGCGAATTAAGGTAGTTTTGCCGCTACCGAGAAAACCAGTGATGACAGTAACAGGAATTTTGTGCATTGATAATTTTGTTGTTGTAGTGTGATTGAATATCTTTCAATTTTGGGTCAGTCAATTGCTGACAGGAAACTCGTTAAACCGACAGTCCGGCAGGGGTTTAAACCCCTGCCTCAAAGCGAAAGTCCTCTCCAGAGGACTAATGAGTTTAAAATTTTTATTCTCAGTCCTCTTTAGAGGACTTTCGCTATTAGCCAGGGACTTAAGTCCCTGGCGGATTTGTCGCCTTAGTTATCGGCGATGGGCAAAGCCTGGAAGGAAAGAGCTTAATTTGGTAGCGGTGGAATCTTTGCTAAAACACCTTTTTTCAGAGCTTGAGGACGCTCAGACCAAGGCAACAAACCGTCCGGTTTAGCATAGTATTGACCCGCGCATTCGAGTACCGCCTCCACGCTTTCTGACTCATTTGCGGGTAAATCACCAAACAGATAAGTGTACTTTCCAACTGCCGCAAAACACACCGCACAAGAGTGACTGCAAGCACTCATGCACTCAACTTCTTGAATCTCAAATTTATCAGAAAACTCCCAATCTTTAGCGAGTTGCGACAAATTTTCCATGAATAGTTGACCGCCACTTTTTCCTTCGCGCTTGCCGTTTTTCCAAACACTAGCGCAAGCAGTGCAAACAAGTAGACTGTGCTTTGTGCGTACAGCCGTGTTAATTCCATCCATCATCCGTACCTCGCAGATGCGTTCAAAAGTGAGTTAGATATCGGCGGGCATTCTGACTTTAGAAACAACAAGCGTTTCATTACAGTTGCGGGACAGCGTCGGACTTGCACCGAACTTTCCCCGTTTCCTCTAGCGACTGCTCCCCGCTAGAACCGATCGCGAAATCACATCATACCGCACTTGCCGCCTTTTTTCAAAAAAGTTATGTTTGTAGGAGCGATCGTTTTGTTCGTAGTAAGGACTTTAGTCCTTATAAGATAACTGCTTCAGGACTAAAGTCCTTACTACCAACCATAGTAATTACCTATGAACGCTTTTCCTGACTTTTCCCAACATGGCTATCAAATAAGTCGCGAACTCGGATACAACAGTCTGGGCGGCCGCGTCACCTATCTCGCCACAAAAATTAACACTAAAAAATCCGTTGTAATTAAGCAATTTCAATTTGCTCAATTAGGTGCTAGCTGGGCCGAATACGAAGCTTACGAACAAGAAATTAAAGTTTTGCAAAATCTGGATCGTCCTGGCATCCCACGCTATCTCGATTCTTTCCAGACTGACAGCGGTTTCTGCATGGTGCAGGAATACAAAAATGCCGAATCTGCAGTCGCCCGGACTTTTTCGCCGCCGGATATCAAGCAAATTGCGATCGCAACTTTAGAAATTATAGCTTACCTGCAATCCCAGAAACCGCCCGTAATTCACCGCGACATCAAACCGGAAAACTTGTTAATCGACGAAGAGTTAAATGTTTACTTAGTAGACTTCGGTTTTGCGCGCTTGGGATGCGGAAACATTGCCGCCAGCAGCGTTGTCAAAGGCACGATGGGATTTATGCCACCCGAACAAATGTTCAACCGAGAATTAACCAAAGCCTCGGATCTTTACGGCTTGGGGATAACGCTGATTTGCTTGTTAACTGGTACGAAATCTGCGGATGTCGGTAATTTAGTTGATGCCAATTATGGCATTCATTTCCGGCATTTAGTACCGCCGTTGCAGCAAGGTTGGATGAATTGGCTGGAAAGGATGGTAGCGCCGAGAATTCAAGATAGATATCAGTCGGCGGCTGATGCTTTAGCTGCGCTACAATCTTTGGATGTCAGCAGCTTGCCGAAAGTGAGAATTGAGCGCGATCGCATTCAATTCACTGCTACTGAATATGGAGAAATCTTAACACAAACTATTGCAATTAGCAACCCAATTCCCGATACAATTTTAACAGGAAGATGGGAAGTTGCGCCGCATCCGAACGATCCGCCCCACACGCCCTACGACCACTCTTGGATCTCCTTTGAACCGCAGGCATTTGAAAGCAATAATATCGAGTGCACAATCGCCGTCGATACGAGCAAATTGCTGGCCAGTCAAACTTACAACCGCCAAATCATCTTGCGCGCAAATTCTGAACCAGAAACTCATACAATAGAATTGCAAGTCACAACAGCCCCGCTGCCCGTACCGCAGAAAACTAATTTTTTGTCGGTATTCAGGCTGACTTTTATGTGGTGTTTGATTTTACCACCAACTTGTATGTACGGTTTGCTGTTAATAGTTTTGATACTTTTCTTGAGTGAAATTCCTAATTTCCTCTCTTCGCCGGGTGGCTTCTTTTGGCATTTTGGGACTACTACTATCATGCTTCCCATCAGTGTTACGAGTGGCTTCTTAGGATTTTCAGTCGCCGAAATCGCCATTGCAGCCAAATTAAACAAATATGATTTTAATTGGTTTTTAGCTTTATGTGGAGGGTTAATAGGATTGATATTTTATAGTGTTATTAGCAGCAGATTAACCAGTATTCTTTTTGATATCGCGCAGGGTACGATCGATTATAAATTAATGAGCTTTGTGTATGCTGGGTCAGTGCTGGCTTCGCTCGCAGTAACTTTATTGGGAGCCTTAATACTAGGAACGATTACAAATGTTACGCTCAAAAAGGTTACGATAGTAGCAGTTATTATGCTGCTTTTATCATTTTCATTGTATGCTGATAGCTTCTTTATAGTCTTCTGGATTCTAACGCTGGCATCCCTGATTTACAAGATAGTCAATTCGGTATTTAACAAGCTGATTGACCAGCAGATAGCCAGACAAATTCTTGAAGTAGATGCTACCAAAAGAGCTTTTCTTACTGCCGGATTTTGTATAAGTTTGTCAGTAGCATTTCTAAACTTTTCAAACTTAGAATCTCAATTAGCATGGGTTGAACCCAGAGAAATATTAGCTGTAGGAGGAACGATAATGACATCTCTAGCCGTCACTGGAATTCCGTTAATTGACTCGATCGTTTTTAAACCAAAAAGAATGCTTGCCCACTATCGCAAATCCCGACCAAATTTAATTAAACCGTAAAAACTTGTTCGCAGCAAGGACTTTCAACCTCAATGACTGAAGTCCTCACTAAAAACCTTACCAAACATTAAGAGTCTGCATTCCTGCCTGTTGTTGGCGGATTGTTTCGAGAGTTCGCTTTAAATCCAACTCTTAAAAACCTCGCTATTAACTATCACAACTCTCAACTACTCACTATCAACTATCAACTATCAACTCTTTACCTATGAATGCTTTTCCTGACTTTTCCAACTACGGCTATCAAATAACCCGCGAACTCGGACACAATCGCGCTGGCGGTAGAGTTACTTATCTCGCTACCGAAATTAATACCAAACGTTCCGTCGCCGTCAAACAATTTCAATTTGCCCAAACAGGCGCTAATTGGGCTCAATATCAAGCTTGCGAACAAGAAATTCAGATTTTGCGAGAACTCGACTATCCTAGCATTCCCCGCTATTTAGATTCCTTCCCAACTGCATCGGGTTTCTGCATGGTGCAAGAATACAAAAATGCCCCTTCCTTGGCAAATTCTAACCGCTGGAAACCCGAACAAATCAAGCAAATTGCTATCTCTGTTTTAGAAATACTCAAATACCTGCAAAATCGGGTTCCGCCAGTCATCCACAGAGATTTAAAACCCGAAAATATCTTAGTAAATGACCGGATGAATGTCAGCCTTGTCGATTTCGGATTTGCTAGAATCGGGGGGGGAGAAGTGGCCGCCAGCAGCGTTGTTAAAGGCACTTTGGGCTTTATGCCGCCAGAACAAATGTTCAACCGCCAGGTAACAGTCGCATCCGATTTATACAGCCTCGGCGCGACGCTAATTTGCTTGCTAATCGGCATCAATTCTACCGAAGTTGGCAGTTTGATGGACGATACCGGGCGGATTAATTTTAAACATCGCTTGACGCAGCTAACTCCAGAATTTCTTGACTGGCTGCAAAAAATGGTGGAACCTAATTTCAAACACCGCTATCCTTCCGCAGATGCGGCCTTAAATGCTTTGATTCCCCTCGAAGTAGTTCAGCAGCCTAACAACTTAAAACCGATATTGATATCAGTCGGAGTATTAACAGCAATTTCTGCTATTTTTATTCCGCTTTTTTGGAAATCTCCCGAACCTCAAACAGCAGTAGATATCAAACGAGTAATCAACTCAGCAAATTTGAACCCTAAGACTCAAGTAATGTTAACTGACGAATTAGAATCAACGAAACTTAGAGATGTTTGGTCTTTGAAGCAAAAGAAAAAAGTCTATTTTGCTGTAAGTGCTGTTAACTTGCCAGAAGGAGAATATAAAAGTTATTGTAAGGTTGTCAACCCTCAAGGACTATTCGCAGCCCAAAGTCAATCTTATTTAAAAACGACGGGCGATCGATTAAATACTTGGTGCTGGTACAATTTTAAAAAGGATGATAAGCCGGGAAATTGGAAGTTTGAATTTTACTTAGACGGTCAAAAAGTGACGCAAAATAGTTTCAAGGTCTTACCTTAAGATAGTTGTTCCGGGCTGGCAGTGAATTTCTTTGCCGTCAAAAGTTGGCGGATTCCAAGTTTCTGCATAACTTGCATTAATTCGATCGCTCTCGCAAATTGCAGCAATAGTTGTTATGTTACCCTTTTCTTTAAAAGCAAACACTGCGCCCGTGTAGGATTTCCCGGTACTCATATCATTAGGTTTGGCGAGCGCGATCGCGCTTTCAAATTGTGCCGGTTGGCGTTGATTGTACGAGGTTTGCACCGGCCCCATTGAGGATACAAGCGTGTAATTATTGTCATCGGTTTGTTCTTTAATTCCTAGACCCAGTTGGGTAATGTTCTCGCTAAATTTACCGTACTCTGCATAGTAAGCTTGCTGCGCTCTATTGATGCTATTAATATATTGTTTTGCTTCTGAGGATTTCGGATCGCTGGAGATGAAAAGTTTATTGAGTTTGAAATCGTACAATGATGCCATGATGCCACCCATAACCGCGCTGTAAATTGCAATCCTCGGCAGCAAACTGGATACTGGCAATCTCGATTTTTTACTGGCTTTAGCTACATTGACTGACATTTTTTTAACTGTCATAAAGTAAATTTGCCAAGCTTGTAGGGTGCGCCACAAGCACCCTACAGATTACAAATTATGCAGTTTCGTGCTGTTTGTGCCATGCGGGATGCCACAGCAATTCAGCAGTCGATCGCTTCTCGACCATTTCAGGAGTAATCATACAGTTAGCCACATCCTTGCGAGAAGGCAACTCGTACATGACATCGAGCATTAACTCCTCTAAAATGCTGCGGAGAGCTCTCGCGCCAGTTTTGCGACGATAGGCCTCCTGGGCGATCGCCCGTAGCGCTTCCGGCTGGAATTCCAATTCCACACTGTCCATCTTCAACAGCTTTTGATACTGCTTCACCAGCGCATTTCGGGGCTCAGTCAATATCTGCATCAAAGCTGCTTCATCCAGCGGCGAAATCACCGTCACCACCGGTATCCGCCCCACAAACTCAGGAATCAAACCAAACTTGACTAAATCGTCCGGCTGTACCTGCTGCAAAATATCAGCGGCCCGCTTGTCTTTCGCCGGCAAAGTTGAGTTGCTGTCGCTTTCTGTTGGCTGAATAAAGCCCAAGGATTTTTTACCTAAACGCTGTTCAACTATTTTTTCCAAACCGACAAAAGCACCGCCACAAATAAATAGAATTTTGCTAGTGTCAACTTGAATAAAATCTTGGTAAGGATGTTTGCGGCCGCCTTGCGGGGGCACGTTAACCACTGTTCCTTCCAACATTTTTAGCAGCGCTTGCTGCACTCCTTCTCCCGATACATCTCTAGTGATCGAAGTGTTTTCGCTTTTGCGAGCAATCTTGTCAATTTCATCAATATAAATAATGCCCCGCTGCGCCGATTCGACATCAAAATCAGACATTTGCAATAGCCGCAGCAAGATATTTTCTACATCGTCGCCGACATATCCAGCTTCTGTCAGTGTCGTCGCATCCGCTACCGCAAACGGAACTTCGAGCATTTGCGCCAAACTTTGCGCTAACAAAGTTTTGCCACAACCTGTGGGCCCGACTAGCAGGATGTTGGATTTTTGCAGTTCTACATCGCTGTCAGGGGAAGACTTGTCGCTATCTTTAGCTTGGTCAACGCTCAAGCGCTTGTAGTGGTTGTAAACTGCTACAGAAAGGACTTTTTTTGCTGAATGCTGGCCGATGACGTGGTTGTCTAAATGCTGCTTAATCTCTGTCGGTTTCGGAATTTGAGCTAAAACGATTTTCGATTTGTTCGATCGACCTGGGCGCCGCGTTCCTTGTCCCTGAGACTCTCGCACCTCTGATTGGGGAATCTGTTGACCAATTGTTTTACTGGAGTCAAAGAACTCCTCCTCTAAAATTTCATTGCACAGTTCCACGCATTCATCGCAAATGTAGACGCCGGGCCCAGCTATTAACTTGCGGACGTACTCTTGCGACTTGCCGCAAAAGGAGCATCTCAGATGGGAGTCATATTTTGACATATTTGCCTCTTAATTTACGGTTGCGGTTGCTTGTTTCGACTGGGGAAGTTGCCGCGGGAGTGACCTTAGCTGTGCCCTAGAAGGGTTTCCCGATCGGACACCCAAGCCAGTCAAGCTTCGCGATCTCTATTTCTAAGTTAACACTTTTGAGGCTTTAGTCATTAGTCATGAGTCATGGGAGCCAATTTGAATTTTTCATTTTCACTTGAAAATAAAGCCGCACGGGCTTACCATTTTTTGTATTCCAAAAATTTTCCCGACATAATTAATTTCACTCGATCGCCTTTTGGGTCTGCTTCTTTCTCGACATCCAAAGTAAAGTCGATCGCGCTCATAATTCCGTCACCAAATTTTTCGTGAATCACTGCTTTGAGTGGCATCCCGTAAACCTGCATAATTTCATAGAAACGATAAATCAGGGGGTCAACCGGAACCGAGGCCTCCAAAGAACCTTTTAACGGAGGTTCACAGAGAACCGCAGCCGTCTCGCTATCTAGTCCCAAAGCCGAGATAATTTTCTCGGCTTCATCTGCTGATGCGGTAGCTTGACGGTAAATAACCGCAGCAATCCAAACTTCGTCGCGCCCCAAAACTTTTTCCAAATCTGCAAAACTAATTCCCTTAGCTTTTTTAGCCGCCAAAAGCTTTTCTGTAATTCCTGAAATTGCCATTAAATATTCTCCCCTTCACTTCAGTGTCAGATGTGAAATATGTCTCACATTTTGGTGATTTTGTCAATACCAAATCGAGAAAAAAAATCGAATTGATAGGTCGGCACTTCAGCCCAAGTTGGTCTCGTCAACCCCCACAACTCATACAATTTGAGATTTGAGATTGGAAATGTTAGATTGGCAATGACTGATGACTACCAGGGTTGAGAGCTAGTCAACAGTTGCATTATTTTTTCCCACAGGTATCACAACGGATACTACTGATAAATCATAAAATAACTCATAACTGCCCTGTGGCAATGGTACAATTGGCAGTATATGTAATAAAAGTTACACGCGCAAAGGCCTTCGGCATTCGGCAAACGGGTGAATTTTGATCGTGCTAGCCTGAAGCTCAATCCTCGCTCACGCAGGCAAAGCCCCTTTACCACTCAAAATCGGCAACTGACAAAAGTATGGAGATTCAGACCAAAGATTACACGATCCAGTACGATCGCGCTACGCAAACTGTCACCTGTAGCGGCTCGTTCCGACTCAGCCAGGTGGAAGAATACGCACCGATCGTCGATCTGCTCAACGAAGTGGCTGACTCCTGCCCAAACACGGTGACTCTAGACTTGCGAAAGCTAGAATTTTTAAATAGTTCTGGAATTAATATTGTCTCAAAATTTGTGATCAAAGTGCGTCAGCAAAAAAATATTCAAATCGCCATCAAAGGTTCTAAACAGATCCCCTGGCAGATAAAATCCCTGAAAAACTTGCGGCGGCTGATGCCTTCCTTGCAATTAGAATTGGAATAATAGGGAAAAAGGTAAAGATAAATCCCCGGCTAAGTCCGCGAACCAGGATCAGGGTGGCTGAAGTTAATCGGAATAAGTCATAGTTAAACTAGCACAAAACCATAAAAAACTTCAGAACCGACTAAAAATTACCAATTTTCAATTGCTATGCAGGAAGAACCATCGACAGAACAGCTACTTTTCGACGTTCAGCGGCTGAGTGCGGAACTTGAAAACTTGAAGCGCGAAAAGGTTGACCTAGAACTTTTGCTGGAGACTACCACCGAACATTCAGATACGATGGAAGCTCACTTGCTGAGCAAAGCTCAGTTGGCGCTGCGTTCAAGCGAAGAGCAGTTTCGGGCGATCGCCTCGGCAACTCCCGTGCCGATATTAGTTTCTCGCCTCTGTGACGGCTTAATTCTGTATGCGAACGCTCAATTGGCTTCTCTGCTGAACATACCCCTAGAAAAATTGATCGGCTGCAGCACTCCAGACTTTTACTTCAACCCCGCCGATCGCCCAAAGGTACTTGAGGCACTTGCTAAGGACGGATACCTCCAAAACTACGAAATCCACTGCAAAAAATCAGACGGCACAGCTTTCTGGGCGATGATCTCGGTTCAGTCGCTGGTGTTTAACGGCGAGCCGACAGCATTGTGCGCCTTGTACGACCTCACCCAGCGCAAGGAAGCAGAACAAACCCTGCAAGAGAGCGAAAAGCGGCTCCGCCGCCAGAGTTTGGCTTTGTTGCAGCTAGGTAGACAGAGGACTCTCAACAGCGGTGCGCTGAATGTGGGAATTCGCGAAATTACCGAGGCTGCAGCCCGCACTTTGGATGTGGAAAAAGTCAGCGTCTGGCTTTACAACCACGGAAGATTTGGAACTCGCTACCCGAACGATCCCCAGCTAAATTTTACGGAGAGAGTGCTCGCCCACAACCAAACAGAGCCACTCGATACAGAGGCCGCTGCCTCAGAGCAGCACGAGGGGGTGAATCATTCTAAGTTTAAAATGCCCAACCTGAAATTAGTTTGTCTCGACTTGTACGATCGCACCCAGGAGAATCATTTGAGCCGGGAGTGCATATCGGCAAGCGATTTTAATTTTTCAATTTTAGATGTTGAAGGCGACGCACCGGGCGAAAATTTGCGATCGGAGAATGGTTTAGAACCTACGACAAAGACTCAAAACTCTCTACAAACAAATTTGTCCCACTCATCTTCGCTAGCCGAACATTCCGCTGTGCTGCCAAATGCCAGCAAGCCCAATTCATCCATATTAAATGTAGCAATTAGGCTCGGTGGGCAGATCGTGGGCATCCTCTCTCTCGAACATATCGGCGCGCCCCGCCAATGGGCTCTGGAGGAACGCACCTTCGCCGATTCTTTGGCAAATTTGGTAGCGCTGGCGATCGAAGGATTTGAGCGTCAGCGGGCTCAGGAAGCCCTCTCCAAAGCCAAAGCGCAGCTAGAAATGACCGTCGATCAGCGCACCGCTCAACTCACCACCGCCAATAAACTGCTCCGCATCGAAATTGCCGAGCGCAAAAGAGCCGAAATAGCCTTGCAAGAAGCCTTACACAAAGCTGAAGCAGCTTCGAGAGCTAAAAGCACTTTTTTAGCCAATATGAGCCACGAGCTGCGGACACCGCTCAACGCGATTATCGGTTACAGCGAAATGCTACAAGAAGAAGCACGGGAATCGGGACTCGAAGAGATCATTCCCGATACCCAAAAAATTTATAACGCCGGCAAACACTTGCTGACTTTAATTAACGATATTCTCGACCTTTCTAAGATAGAAGCCGGTCGGATGGAGCTTTATTTAGAAAAATTTGACCTCTGTAATTTAATAGAAGAAGTCGTTGCAACTTTGCACCCTTTGGTGGAAAAAAACCACAATCAATTGCAAGTTTCTTGCTCGGAAAATTTGGGAGTGATGTATGCAGATTTGACTAAAGTCCGGCAAATTCTGTTCAATTTGCTCTCGAATGCCCTGAAGTTTAGCGAAGGTGGAACCGTGCTGTTGAGCGCGACTCGCGAACCAGCAGGTGACAGCGATTGGGTTTATTTGCAGGTATCTGATACGGGGATTGGAATGTCGGCAGAACAGCAGCAGGGTTTGTTTCAACCTTTTATTCAAGGGGACGCTTCAACTACTCGCAAGTACGGCGGCACTGGTTTAGGATTGGCCATTAGTCGCTTGTTTTGCCAGATGATGGGCGGCGATATCACTGTTGAGAGTGAGTTGGGTGTTGGCTCTACTTTTACTGTTCATTTAAAGGCAAAAGTTGATATTAGTTAGAAGCAAGTTGGGCAACTAGCAATGTAGGGGATTTAAGGGATTTAACGGGCGGGGGTTTTGCCAGGAATTATCTACCGGATTTCAGGGATTTAACGAATGGCAAAAGATGGAAGAATTTCCCCATTACCACTTCCCCCATTACCAATTAACCATTACCAATTACCCATTCCCTTTTTAATTGTGACACCGATCGCGATCGACCTCTGTTTTCGATCACACAGCAGCATTTTTTTTCAGCTTAGAATACCTATATTATCTCAAAATTGTCCTGCAGGCCCGATCGGGCGCCTCGCTGCATTTACAAATCCCACCTCAATCTAATTAAAGGGGTGGGGGGTTGCTTCCAGAAAGCCAATTTGGTAAAAGTAATGCTATGGTCGGGAACCCGTAGAAGGCAAAATTTAACAGGAATTCAGGAATTCTCAAAAGTCTCTGGACGCAGAAACAGAATTCTGCTTTTTGCCTTCATACTGCTTCTACTGGCGAGATAGCACTGCTGCTGAAAGCAATGCACAATTTCTCAGAATCAAAGGAGTGCATCTACATGATTAAGCCTTGCAGTCAACCGCTAAAAATAAATCCTTTTACTTGTTATCGCGATCCGGCGACAGGCAGGTGGACTACTGTAGTTACAACTGTTCAGAACCCTTGCGAAACAGACTCTAGTTTAAAAGCAGAAGCCGAAGCCGAAAACGAAGGTAAAGCAGAAACGATCCTTTCTGCTTCGCCTGCTGTCTCGGTGTCGAAAAAAGTCCTTTCTTTCTCCTTGCCTCCGTTTAAACACCGTGCCAAAAAATCTGCTGTTAGTGTCAGCAGGTAGCTATCGCAGGGGTCTAATCTAGTTTCCACGGTTAGTCCCCCACGATCGCCCCATAAAAAAACAAACTTATCCATAGCCTAAACTGCCAAAAAGCGATATACTGGCAGCAAAGTTTCTCATTCAATATTCGTGAAGTATTTGCTCGATCGCTGCCTCCACTTTGTATGGACAGACCGACCAATTCGCCAGCGGGGAACAGTCATCATTGCTATTCCCTTGATTTTTCTGTTTGCTTCGCTGCTAGCAATTGCCGGCCTCCGGGATAGTGCCATACAGATAAGAAAGCGATCGGATACTAATAGGGCATTACTTCAGGAAACTAACCGCATGATCACCCTGGTGGTGGATGCGGAAACGAGCGTTAGGGGTTATGGGTTGACAAAGCGCCGCGAATTTCTATCACCCTACTTAGAAGCAAAGAAGAGTTTGCCTCCGCTGCTGGCTAAACTCAAGGTTTTGGTTCAAGAAAACAAACTGCAAGCTCAGCGATTTGAAGAAATTAAAAAAAGTACCGAACAGCATATAAATTTCTTGCAAAACACTTTGAATAAGCTCGACAGTTCGGTAATAAGGATGCAGTCGCCGGAAATAATTGAGGTGTTCACTCAAGGCAAATTGAGGAGGGAGAACCTGCGCGCAAAAATTAATGTGTTTGCTAATGCCGGCGAAGCCTACCAGAAAAGTCTAGATCGGCAATTAGGGGAGTTGGTCGATTTCATTAATTTTGTGCAAGTTGCGGGTTTACTTTCAGGCTGTTTGGGTGCAGGGGCTTCCTGGTATTTATTTGATAGTTTAGAGAAGGAATTGATGAAGCGGGAAGCTGGCTTGGAAGAAAGTAAAAGTCGCATTCAAGCTGTGGTAGACAATGCGGCTGACGGTATTATTACTTTGGATGCACAGGGAAATATTGAGTCTTTTAATAGGGCAGCAGAAAACATTTTTGGTCAGAAAGCCGATAGAATAAGGGGATCTAACCTGCGGCGGCTGATCGCTCAACCGCTGCCGCACAGCAGTGTGGGGGATTATTCGATCGAATATTTTGTGTTACATCCCGATACTACGCTGAAGACTTACCAGCAAGAAACAGTTGGAATGCGACACGACGGAACGAAGTTTCCGATGGAGTTGTCTGTCAGCGAAATGCGTCTGGCAAATCAACACTTGTTTATTGCGATTTGCCGCGATGCCAGAGGACGGAAAAAAGCCGAGGAAACTCTGCGAAAGCAAGCGCAAATGCTGGATTTGGCCAACGATACGATCGCGGTACTAGACTTGAATGGGGCAATTTCTTATTGGAATTTGGGGGCAAAGTGGCTCTACGGGTGGCGGAAGTCGCAAGCAATGGGAAAAAATATTCACCAGCTTCTACAAACAGAATGGGCCCAACCTTTTGAGGTAATTCAAAAAGTATTTTTCGAGAAGGGTTCTTGGCAAGGAGAACTGGTGCGAACCAAGAAAGACGGCACCAAAATAACGGTGGCCAGCCGGTGGACTTTGCAGTACGACGATCAAGATCAACCGGTTGCTATTTTGGAAATCAGCAACGATATTAGCGATCGCAAACGCTCAGAAATTGCTTTAGCCCAAAGCGCGCAGCGGTTTCGCGCTACTTTTGAGCAGGCGGCAGTCGGCATGGTTCAAGCGACTGTGGAAGGCAAGTTTCTGTTAGTCAATCAAAAACTTTGCGAAATTTTGGGCTACAGCCGGCAAGAATTGGTGGAGAAAAGATTTCAGGATATTACTTTGCCGGCAGATTTGGCAAGCGAACTGGAACTTTTGCGCCAATTGTTAGCAGGAGAAATTGAAAATTTCTCTCTGGAAAAGCGCTACATCCGCAAAGACGGAGAGTTGGTGTGGGCAAACTTGACGGTTTCGCTCCTGCGAGAACAAAATGGCACTCAATTTCTGATGAGTGTGGTAGAAGATATTAGGGAACGCAAACAAGCTGAGGAATCGCTGCGGTTGCGCGCTCAAGAATTGAGGTTGACGGCGCAAAATCTGGCTCAAACGACGAATGTTTTGAAAAAGCGGAATCAAGAATTAGACCAGTTTGCTTATGTAGTTTCTCACGATTTGAAAGCGCCGCTCAGGGCGATCGCAAATCTCAGCAGTTGGATAGAAGAAGACCTCAGCGAGTCAATGACAGAGGATACTCTGCACCAAATGAACCTGCTACGCGGCAGAGTTCACAGGATGGAAGCTTTGATTGAGGGACTGCTGCAATATTCCCGCGTCGGACGCATTGAAGTGCCTTCAGAAATGGTAAAAGTTGAGAAGTTATTAGCAGAAATTATTGATTCGTTGGCGCCGCCGTCGGGATTTGAGGTGAAAGTTGAACCGGGAATGCCAAATTTTGTGACAGAAAGATTGCTGTTGCAGCAGGTTTTTTCTAATTTAATTAGCAACGCAATTAAGCACAACCGAGCTGAATCTGGTCATGTAAAAATATCGGTTAAAGAGTTAGATGATTTTTACGAGTTTTCTGTAGAGGATGACGGGCCGGGGATTGCTCCTCAATATCACGATAAAGTTTTTGTGATTTTTCAGACCTTGGAAGCTCGCGATAAAGTTGAAAATACTGGGATAGGTTTGTCGCTGGTGAAAAAAATTGTGGAAGGTCAAGGGGGCAGTATTTCCCTAGAATCTGCTGAAGGTGAGGGAGCAACTTTTCGGTTTACTTGGCCGAAGCAACCTATTAGCCAAGACGGAAAATAAAACAACTCTAAAGGTATAGCACTCCTAAATGATTCGTGTAATTCTTGTAGGGGCAAACCCCCCGTGGTTGCCCCGCCTTGACTGGGGTAGGCACGGGGAGTAGGGGTAGCACTACCCCTACATATTTTTACAAATGATTTAGGATTGCTATAGGATGTTTACGGATCACCGCGCTCAAAAGAGTAAATGTAGGGTGCACGCGGACTACGGAGAACCCGATAGCGAGTGTTTAAACGGCATCACAACGGATTTCGATGATAAATCCATCAGGATCGTAAAAGTAAATGCCACGTCCTGTAGCGCGAGTGACGGGGCCGCTATCGATCGCAATTTGATTTGACTTTAGCACTTCCAGAGCGCGATCGAACAAATCCGGCTCGATATCGAAGGCTAAGTGGTTGGCGCGGGTAAAAGCTTTCTCCGGGTCTGGGTTTGGCGGTTCCAAGTCGGGCTGCCAAAATAAGTCAATAACAGTACCGTCTGGGGTAACGAAATTAGCGACTTTACCAGCGGCTACCATTTCTGTTAAAGTTGCTGGAATTTCTGCACCTGTTAGTTCGTGCAGCCCGAGAATTGTACCGTAGAAGTGGCGGGAAGCTGTCATATCGCGCACGTTTAAAGCGATATGATGAACGCGGCGCAAATTCCCCGGCGCGAGGGCAATTTTGACGTTGTTTTCGGTAGTTTGCATGATTGTCAATTGCGAATGTTAAAATTGAAAGCAGTTTGATTTATTCAGATGGTGTCCTGTAAAATAAGCATTTTAAGTTGGTAGTCAGGACTTCATCGGGGCCCCGAAACCGGGTTTTTTACCTTGGGTGCGGTCTACAACGTCTCTTTTCGTAAAAAAACCCGGTTTCTCAACAATTGTGAGGATCGCGAATTAAATAACTTACAATTTTAATTGTTATTGTGGGATGGGCGTCTCGCCCATCCCACAAACTTGTGGAAGTTAAGCTGTGGAGCATTTAAACCAGTAACGAGGCTAGTAGGGTGCGTCATTCGCGAACCCTTACGCTGAAACGGAAAACCTTAGATGCTGACGCACCTTACGCAAGTCCTTTAAATGCCGAACAGCTTATTTAATTCTCATTCCTGAGTAAGTCCTAGTATTGTTATTTTTCTTTAGGAAACGATGCCATGCCTACAAATAGCATGGCCAGACCACCTGCCAGAATTGCGAAGGCAAGTACACCTACAACTAAATCTAATCCCGATGTATTTTCCATTAAATTAAACAGTTCTCCAATTAAATCCTATCATCGGTATTTCTTAATTGCTGAGTGCTTGCAAACAATGGGGAAGAGAAAAAAATAAGCTTTCAACTTATTAGAAAAAAAGCCAATTAATTTCTTCCCTCTTCCCTAAACCTCCATCCGTTAAATCCGTTAAATCCTGTAAACTGCTTAGTTGCCGAACTTTTTATTTGGCCAATTCTCGATCGATAGCAGCGATTAGTTCTGGTGAATCGGGGCCAACACTGCTGCGGAATCTGGCAACCACTTCACCCTGTTTGCTAACTAAGAATTTCTCAAAATTCCACGCAACCTCACCCTTGGGATCGACTGCACTCGTAAGCTTAGCGTATAGCGGGTGCTGCTGAGTGCCTTTAGCGCGTACTTTGTCAAATAATTCAAAGGTGACGCCGTATTTGGTAGTACAGAAATTGACGATTTCTGGATTACTTCCGGGTTCTTGACCTCCGAAGTCGTTGCAGGGAAATCCTAAAACACGGAGTCCAGCCGCGCTGTACTTCTGGCTCAATTCTTCGAGTCCTTTGTATTGAGGTGTATAGCCACATTTGGAAGCTACATTAACTATCAAGAGTACCTGGCCAGCGTACTCTCCTAGCTGCTTGTCTTCGCCTGCGATCGTTTTTACTTTAATGTCGGAGATTGTGCTGGGCATTTTCAAATACTTTTAAATTTGACCACCACAATTTTACCGCAAGTCGGTACAATTTTGTCTAGAGGTCGATCGCTAAAAATTTAAATATCCCGGTCGGGGCGGGTTTACGCATCTCCGGCTTATATTATAGATATTGGTGAACCCGCCCCTACCAAAATTACGGTTAATTTACCGAACACGATCTTAGTAGATGGCGGTGAACTTTCTCCCCAGCACGAGTCGCCACAGTCCCCTGTTAGATTTAAGTTTCTCGCTAATAGCTAAAATCTACACGGAAAAGGACGAATATTTTAACTCTCTGAGTGGTGTTCCGTCATCCATTTTTGGTAAGTATCCTCAAGTTGCTTGTCTTCCAGAACGAGTTCTAGGCGGACTTTGACGCAACCGTGACGGGGTTGAGAGGCGATCGAATTTAAGATTTTGCTAGCTTTCTGCACAGAGGTAAATTCCGCCTTAACTGTCGGTTCTTGGCGATCGGTCTTAATCTCGGTCAAATCTATACCGGTGATGTTTCCCTGGCCTAAATCTATTTCTGCCAACACCTTCGGATCGTCGCCGACTTGTTCGACAATCAGCTTTTCCCACTGGATGGGTACTTGTACCATCCGAGTTTCAATTTCTTTACGCACTATGACTTCGCCGACTTTGCGCTTGCTGCGATTGATCACCAATCGTTCTTCTAGCAGGCGAATTACTTCTTGATCGACAATATCGAAGTTTTCCTCATCCTGATCTGTCTCCAAATCTGCATTTGTGAGATCGGCATCTGTTAGATTTGACATAACTTTTGAGGGATTTGTTGACTCACTGTTGCTAAATTCACTATCCGGTTCAGAGGCATTTTCTAAATACGGATGCCCGCCATTTGCCGAAACTACCGGGAGCAGATCGACTTGCTCCGAATTAATAGTTACAAACAGCGCTTTTTGGTGATAATCGACTTTTTTGAGCAGCTTAACACTTAATAAAAAAATGCGGGGATTGTCGCTACCTAGCCCGGCAACCACAAAGTTTAACTGACCGTTAGCATCAAAATAGACATCTTTAACTTTGCCTACTAAGTGACCTTGGTTGTCTTTGACGGTAAAACTTTTTAGCTTAGTTCTGACCTTTTCAGGCACCCGGTTGAGACGGGTTATTGATTTGGCAGTTGCTATCTTTTCTGCTGATGCTTGACCGTTCATTTTTTAAACTTTCCTGCTTAGGGATTTTTATTATGAATTGGTAAGGGGAAATTGGTAAAGGCGGGGAAAGTGCATAAACCTTGCCAAAACTAGACAAGTTTTGTACCCCCCCGCCCCTCACATAGGAATTGCGCGATCGCTACCAATTCAATCAAACCTGCGCGGTGACAGAATTATGTCATTAAGGCGCAATTCCTATGCAATACCTGTTGCGGTTGGTTTATATCTTTGGATTTTTATTATCTACAACCGCAGTTCCATCAGTCTTAACGTCTAATTCTTCACGACGCAAGGTTTCTTCGCCCTCAACCGTGCTGCGAACAACTTCTTTTCTGACGTTGACTTCTTCCCGGACGAAAGCTTCCTTGTGAATGTCGGCCGTTTCTTCGTAGACTTCCATGCGTGCAACTTCCCCTGATTGGAAGTCAGCCTCACCGACTGAAACTACTCGACCCGCTTCTACCGGGGTTACTCGATCGATTACAACTCGTTCTTTTTCAATGGGTACTGAAGCTCGCGCTGTTTCAGTTTCCACGCGCTTGCCAACTGCTACTTCGCCTGTTTTTGCGCGGTGTTTGTTGGCAATCAAGCGTTCTTCATAAAGCTTGAGATTTTGGTGCTGCTGTTCGTTGGTTTCGTAGAGGGGGCGGTCGATATCGTAGCTGTAGCTGCCGCGATCGTAGCTAGCAGGAGTGGCAGTGCTTGCAGCGGCAGTTCCTTGATTGCGGTAGACGCCTCTTACCTGTTCTTCGCGATCGTAATCTACTGCTTCTAAATCATTGTAAGCCGGCAATTGTTCTGCTTGAGCTTTGCTGCGAAGGCCTGTTGCGTAGACCCGATGGGCTCCGTAGTCGAAGCGAGCCGAACCGATTGGCAACAATACTTTTTTGCCAAAAATCCAAATACCGGTGTCAATTACCAGATAGCGGAAACGGCCAGTGTCATCAACCAAAGCGTCATAAACGGTGCCTACTTTTTCATCAGAGTCGCCAGCGTAAACATCAAATCCCTTGATGTCGTCTCCCGCAAAGATTTCTTCCTGATAATTCGGATAAAATTCTGCTAATTTTTGAAGGGCCATGTGTTTTTTCCTCTTTGCTCTACTTAAATTAATAGTAGAAATTAATTCGCTAACTTCCCTCTCCCTAAAGTCAGAAGTGTATAATTTAGGTGGTTTAATACTATAGGAATACTACGGCATCTCTTTTTCTGTGCTAGCGCGCTCAGCTATTTTAAATATTGTAAAACCCTACAATCGTCAATCTTATAACAAGTATTAAAACTCAAAGCCAACCGTAGGGACACAGCAATGCCGTGTCCTACTCCCCCTGCTGCATACTCCTTTTCTTTTGCGGTGTGCCTACTGTTAATAATTGTTAAGTAGGTGGTTAAAAATCAACATTACATAGTAAGACCCAAATATCAAAGCCCCTCATCTTGCAGGAGAGGGCAGAGCTGTTTTATTCTCAGGGAAATCATCGTTTTGTAGGGGTAGCGCCCCCGTGCCTACCCCCTCCACGGATGAAGGGAAATCATCGTTTTGTAGGGGTAGCGCCCCCGTGCCTACCCCCTCCACGGATGAGGGAATCCGTGTTTCAAATATCGGGGCAACCACGGGGGGTTTGCCCCTACGGATAATCAAACCGCCCTGCAGGAGAGGGGCTTGCGGAAAGCTAGAAATTTTCAGTTCAGAGTTGATTGAATTGAGTTCTGATAGCTTCTATCCGTTTGCGGTTAACTCCCAAATCCGACTCTCCCAGACGCGAAGCCGATCGCACATGGATCACTTTCGCCCCATCATCTACCAAAAATTCAACGTCATCAACAAACCCCATCAAAGCACTGGTGAACTCCGCATAGAGGTAATTATCAGTTGCCGTGATTATTTTAGTTTTTCCATAGGAGTCGATCGCGCCTTTGAGCTTTACCATCGCTTCACTCTGGGACGAAGTGTATGCCAAAGGCTCAATTTTGTGTTCGGCATCTTGACTGAAGCTGCTGACGCAGTTGGGGGAACTCGGGCACGCTGCGAGTTTTCCTGACACAATGCCGATATTGGCAGGTCTTTTTCCAGCAAACATGGTTTTTTCTCCTGGTATAGCGATAAAAGTAGCGATCGACAGTACCGCTACTGCTAGCAGTGATATTAAAATAACCAGGACTCTTTTCAATGCTGTCGGCGATTTTGTTTCAACTGTTTGCAAAGGATTAGCCCTCCAGAAAGTGCAAATTAAATCTAATTTTAATATTAATTGAAATTGACCTCGAAAAATCACAAAGATTTACTTTTTTCTTCAATTAACCAGTAAGTCAGCATTCTTCCTTTACCTTTAATGGGGATATAGCCTCGTTCTTCCAAAACAAACTGCTCTTTCAAACGCTCGTAAGTGGGCGCCGTCACTTGAATTTTACCAGGCAATCCATTCGACTCCATGCGTGAAGCAACATTAACAGTATCCCCCCACAAATCATAGCTAAATTTGCTAATACCAATAATTCCCGCCACCACCGAACCGCTGTGAATTCCGATCCGCAATTGAAAACTTTCTCCCATTTTGGCATTAAACCTCCTCAAAGCTGCCTGCATCTCCAAAGCTAAAAGTGCGATCGCCTCCGAGTGATCCTCCTGCGGCGTCGGCAAACCCCCAACCACCATGTAAGCATCCCCAATAGTCTTAATCTTTTCCAACCCGTGCAACTCAGACAACCTATCAAACTCCGAGAAAATCCCGTTCAAAATTTCCACTAACTGCGTCGGAGTTTTGTGAGCCGAAAACTCTGTAAAACCCACCAAATCAGCAAACAATACGCTCACATCATCAAAATGATCTGCTATCAACTTTCGCTCTTTTTGCAAGCGATCTGCAATAGGTTTCGGTAAAATATTCAGCAGCAATTTCTCTGTTTGTCCTTGCTGCACTTTCAGCGCAGCTTCAGCTTGTTTTCGCTGAATCAACGAACCAAGCTGCGTAGCAACGGCGCTCACTAATTCCAACAAGCGCGGCTGACATTTCAGGACTTTTTCGCGATAAAAAATCAAAATAGCTAACACTTGATTGTCCGCCACAATTGGCACCCCAAAAGCCGCTTTCAATCCCACATTCCGCGCAATTTCCGCTCGTAAAAAAACTTGTTCCGGTGCAGTAGAAACATCCTCGATCCATTCAGACTGCTGCGACTGCCAAATCCTACCAGGGAGTCCCACACCGGGAGCAAAAGTCAACTGCCAACTTGTTTGTCGGAATTGGGCAAAACTCAAGTCACTGACGTACCTGCCTGTAGCGCAATTTAAAAAGCCCTCACTGCAAGGAATCCAAGCTTCGCCCAGATTCCATTCAATAGTTTGGCAAATTAAACCTAAAATCACATCTATAGCCGACTCAAAATCCTCAGATTTGCTAATAGCTTGAGTCGCCTGCAGCAGCAATCTCGTTTCCATTTCAACCTGGCGGCGTTCTGCGATTTCCTGGTGTAACTGGACATTTTGAGCGGTCAATTTTTGATTTTTTTCTTGCAATTGGATTTGCAATGAACGCACAGTAAGTTGATTGCTCACTCGCGCCAATACTTCTTTCACCTGAAAAGGCTTTGTGATATAATCTGCTCCGCCCACTTCAAAAGCTTTTGCTTTATTTATTCCTTCTTCTAGGGCGCTGAGAAAAATGATGGGGATTTCCCTAAATTGCGATGCTTTTAATTTTTTACATAGTTCGTAGCCGTCAATATCCGGCATCATAATATCGAGTAAAATTAAATCGGGTGCGCTAGATTGAATAGCATCTAACGCCGCAAAACCATTAGTAACAGGTCGAACTTTATAGCCAGTTTTTTGCAAAATTCTAATCAACAAACGCAGATTATCTGGCGTATCGTCAACTACTAAAATATCGGCTTGATAGTTTTCAGTTTGTTCCGCCTTCATCTGCATGATCTGATTCCTCCGCCTCGGCAATTAAATTGAGAATTTTCTGGTAATCAAAATTATCGAGATGACCCTGGAGAATTTCCGCCAATTCAGGATGAGGCTCCCTTATTTCGTCGATTGTCCTGACAATTAAGTCAAAATCAGCACTGCGGATTACCTGCTTCATGTTGTCTATCCATTCTGCAGGAAGTCTAGGTAAATAAGCAAGCGCAGCATTAGGGAGCGAGTCCGATAAATTATTTCGATCGCCTATTGAGATCAAGTCCGTTGAGTTAGAGTAGACATACTTCACCCCCAAATGTTTGGTGAGGGTATCAAATATATCTGTTTTGCGGAAAGGTTTGCTAATAAAATCGTCGCAGCCGACCAATAAAGCAAACGCTTGCCTTCCTTCAATTGTACTAGCTGTCAAAGCAATAATCTTTGGAATCGGGGAGTCGGGATGGGAAATATTCATTTCGCCCTTTCCTTGCTGCTCTTGCTCTCTCTGCTTGATTCTGGCCTTAATTTGTTTAGTAGCTTCGTAGCCGTCCATCACTGGCATTCGCACATCCATCAAAATTAAGTGCGGATGCCAATTTTCCCACATTTCTATGGCTTCCTGGCCGTTGGTGGCTTGTTCAACCCCGAAACCTAAAGGAGAAAGCATTTTGACTAAAAGTTGGCGGTTGTCTTCGCGATCGTCCACAATTAAAATCCGGTAGCACGGTTGATTGGGTTCCAACCCAGTAACTTCGCGCTTAAGTTGCGGATCAGGAATATCGGCAGCATAAACCGCACCGACAGGAATTTCAAATTTAAAAGTCGTGCCGAGTTCCAGTTGACTTTCTACGACAATTTCTCCTCCCATCAGGCGGACAAATTGACGGCTGAGCTTCAATCCTAAACCCGTGCCTTTCTGAATTTTTTGACCGGAAGCGGTTTGCACAAAAGCCTTAAAAATATCGCCCAATTCTTCGGGAGCAATGCCAACTCCTGTATCTTCAATTTCAAAGAGAAGGAAAAAATCCGGCACTGTTGAATCATCAGCCTCATCGCTCCATTCAACCTGTACAAACTCACTGCTAGTTCTCGAAAAATCCCGAATAGTTCTTGTGGTATCAAAGCAAGCTGTGGGACTCTCCAATAAATCCAGAAATCCCGATCTTTCTAACTTTATAACTCTTAAGATGATGTCGCCTGTTTGCGTAAACTTAATCGCATTACTCAGAAGATTAATCAGCACTTGGCGCAGTTTAATATCATCGGTACGCACGTACTGAGGAACGTCAGCATCGCGCTGGAAATGCAACTGCAATTCTTCATTATGTACCCGCAGTTGAAACATATCTTGCAAATCGTCAAGCAAGCGGTAGAGGTCGAAATTTTTCGGGTTGAGTGTCATCCGCCCCGCTTCGATTTTTGACAAATCTAAGACTTCATTGATCAAGGTGAGCAAGTGTTCGCCACTACGGCGAATAATTCTCATATTTTCTCGGTTTTCGACAGTAAGATCCGGGCTGGGTTCCATGATTTGTGCAAAGCCGAGTATAGAATTGAGAGGGGTGCGTAACTCGTGGCTCATATTGGCAATAAACGTGCTTTTAGCTTTGTTTGCTGCTTCAGCAGCTAAGGCGGCTTGTTGCAGTTGTTCTGTGCGTTCGTCAATTTGGGCTTCTAAGGTGTGGTGGTAATCTGCTAGTATTTTTTCGGCTTGTTTGCGATCGCTAATATCTTGAAAAGCTGCGATCGCATAAACAATATTTCCGCTAGCGTCAAAAATCGGCGTGGTATTGATCTCGATCGCAATTCTTTTGCCATCTTGACGGATTTCTACATCGTCAACCTTAACAGATTCTCCTTTGAGAGCCCGCAAAATTGGCAGATTATCCGGCGGGTAAAGCTCATCAGTATTGGCAACATAAAGTTGATAAGTGGCAGCTAATTGTTCCGCAGTGCTTTCCGGGATAGTGTCTGCACCCAGCAAATCCCGCGCTGCCTGGTTGAAATAGGCGATCGAGCCATCGGGATGATAAACAGATACCCCCACTGGCAAAGCTTCTAAAAATTGACTCAGGCGGCTTTCACTCGCCGACAGGGCCTCATTTACTAGCTTTAACTCCTCGTTTACTTCTTGGCGCTTATGAATTTCATCTGTTAACTTTTGATCTTGCAAATAACTGTGAACTGCTTCTACAACCGTTAATTTTAAGTCTTCATTTTGCCAAGGTTTAGGAATATAACGGTACAATTTCGCATACTTAATAGCATTACTAAGGGCTTCCAAATCTGCTTGCCCAGTTAGCATAATAGTCAGCGTCTCCGGCGAGCTTTCGTGAATTCTTCTGAGCAGTTCATCCCCTTTAATATCCGGCATGATATAATCGGAAAGCACCAAAGCAATCTCGTATTCATCTGCCTGCAAATCTGCCAGCAACTCTAAAGCATCAGCCCCCCCTTCAGCGGTTTCAATTATACACCGATCGCCGATCGCCTTTTTCAGTTCAATCTTTAAACTGTTCAAAACGTCAGGTTCATCATCAATACAAACAATCACAGGTTTTTTCATAACTTAGCCAGCCCAGATTTTATAGTCTCTATTAAGTCTTTGCTTTGCCAGGGTTTGTACAAACAACAGTATAAATCTGCTTCTTCTACTGCCCGCTGAACTGCCGCTGCATCCGCTTGACCCGTCAACATCACCTTAATAATTTTAGGATATTTTTGGTGAACTTTAATTAAAAGTTCGTCACCTTTAATTCCCGGCATCAGCCAATCAGAAACAACCACAATCACCTGAGCTTCTTCTTGAAACTCCTCAAGTAGATCTAAAGCTTCATCACCACTTTCAGCTAATTCATAAAAGTAATCATTCTTAAATTCATTTTTTAGCTGGATCTTGAGAGTATTCAAGATATCTGGTTCATCATCAACGCAAAGAATTATAGGCTTATTCATCTTTTGCTCTCTGCTTAAATTTTAGTAGGTTTACCGACATGACTTGCTTTTACGTTATAGATTTCGGGCAAAGATGCAGGATATCTGTCCCCTATCTTATTTTAATAGGACTTCCGAAGATAAACCCGGTTTCTCCTAATAAATCTTGTATTTGTCAACGAGACAGCAACGAGTGTCAATCGATTTTAGATTTTAGATTTTAGATTAAAGAATTGAAGCATTGACCCCACGGATAAATTCGGGCGTTTGTTTATCGGATACAGGTTTTTTATTTCTGGACGGATGAATCCGGGGGCTTGCATCCTGGATGCTTTCCGTCAGAGGGAATCAGCCTCCTGCAGGTAAGTTTTGTTTAATAAATTGGCAGCGAGACTGTAAAAGTTGTCTGCCCCGGTACAGAATCTACAGCAATTGTGCCTTCGTGTTTTTCCACAATTTTTCTCACAATATCCAATCCCAAACCGCTACCTTCGCCCGCCGATTTAGTCGTAAAAAATGGCTGAAAAATTTTGGGAATAACTTCTGAGGGAATACCTTTACCGTTATCAGTAAACTTGAGTAAAATATTTGCTTCTTGCTGCCGAGTTTCAATCGTCAAAATACCTTTATAATCCATTGCTTGCAGGGCATTATGAACGAGATTCGTCCAAACTTGATTTAAGTCATCGGGATAGCACATAATTTGGGGTAAATCTCCATAATTTTTAACTACTTCTATACCGTGTTTCAGTTGATTTTGATAAAGAGTTAACACCGTTTCAATGCCATCGTGCAAGTTCGCCTGGACTTTTTCTGGTTGGCTATCAAAATGAGCGTAAGTTTTTAATGCAAATACAACTTTCCCAGACTTCGCTGTCGCTCTTTGGATCAGGCTAATACTTTTTTTAAAGCTCGCAAACTGGTAGGCACTATTTAAAACTACTTCGCAATCCGGCGATTTAAAAAGCGGCAAGAACTCTTTGATGTTTTCGTAGATTTCCATGTCAACTAAAGTATCCGCAATTTCATCAGATTTTTCAACCGATTCTGCCATCAAATCCCCCCTCAACTGCTGCTTAAATTTCCGCTTCTCTCTGCTTGTGAATAAAACTTCTTGATGGGTGGCTCTGTACAGTAAAGCTAAAAAATAAGCTTTGCTTTCCTCAGAAAGTTCTTGATAAATTTGAAGAAATTTTTCTAAAAACTCGTCGGAAAAATTAGATATATTATTAACAGAAGAACCTATAATGCCCAGGGGGGTATTGATTTCGTGGGCAATGCCGGCAATCAGTTGTCCCAGGGCTGCCATTTTTTCCGATTGGATCAAATGCTCTTGGGTGGCTTGCAGTTGGTGGATGGCCGTTGCTAAATCTTGATTTTTTTCTTGCAAAGTTTGTTGCAGTGAACAAATTTTTAAATGAGTTTCTATCCGGGCTAAAACTTCTTCAACCTGAAACGGTTTAGTAATAAAGTCAACTCCGCCAACTCCAAAAGCTTTAACTTTATCCAGCACGTCATTGATCGCACTAATAAAAATAACAGGAATGTCTTTTGTAATTTCAGAAGCTTTGAGTTGCTGGCAAACTTGATAGCCGTCCATTTCCGGCATCATAATATCCAGCAGCACTAGATCCGGGGGTATTTTTTGAGCCGCAGACAATGCTAGCTTGCCATTGGGTACCGGGCGAACTTGATAGCCTTTTTCGCTCAAAATTCCTGCCAGCAGCCGCAGGTTTTCTGGCGTATCGTCCACTACTAAAATATTAGCTCGATTGGTTTTAGGGGAAGTTGAAGTCATCGGGTATTTACTGTTTGTCGCTGAGTTCGATTATGTTCAAAATTCTGTCATATTCAAAATTATTAATGCAATCTTGAAGCTTGCCCGCAAGAGAGGGATTGACAGTGCCGATTTGTGCGATCGAAGTTGCGATCGCCTCCATGTCCACACTCAAAATACTTTGCTTGAATAGGGCCATCCAGTCTGGAGAAAGAGAAGCGAAAGCCTGCGGTGTCAGCACATCCTGACTTGACTCCTCTACACCTCCGGCACTTACTGCGGTTGGATCTTCATAAATATAGCGTACTCCTAAATGTTTTCCCATTGCCACAAAGATATCCTCCTCGCGGAACGGTTTCCGCATAAAATCATCGCAACCCGCCGAAAGAATCACCGCCCGTTCTTCCTCCAAAACGCTAGCAGTTAGGGCCACAATCGCCGTTGCTTGCCCGCCAGTTGTAGTTTTAATCTGTTTCGTTGCCTCATAGCCGTCCATCACAGGCATTCTCATGTCCATCCAAATCAGATGCGGTTCCCACTCCATAAAAATATCAACCGCTTCTTTACCGTTATTCGCTTCTCTCAACTCAAATCCGAGTGGACTGAGAAGTTTTACCAACAGTTGGCGGTTCAAAGGTTTGTCGTCCACAATTAGCAAGCGATAACTCGGCTGATTCGGTTCGAGGGCAACAACTCGGCGTTGAGTTTTTTTGCTTTCAATATCACTAGCTTCAACCAGATGAACTTGAATGTCAAACTGAAATACTGCACCCTTTCCGATCTCGCTGCTAACAGTAATTTCACCTCCCATTAATTGCACGAACTGGCGGCTAATAGCTAAACCTAAACCCGTTCCTTCCTGAGAATCTTTACCTGTTTTCGTCTGCACGAATGCTTCAAACAACTGATGGATTTCCTCAGCAGCAATGCCTGCACCAGTATCTTGAACTTCAAAATGCAGCCAGTAGCGGCCCGGCAATTGGTCAGTGCTGTTTTTATGTATATTCCGTTTTCCTCCTTTGACTTGCATCGACACTCCCCCTTCTGAAGTAAATTTAATTGCATTATTGAGCAAATTAATTAAAACTTGGCGCAATTTAACTTCATCAGTACAAATGTAATGGGGAACTTCTGCGTCTCTGTCGAAGATTAATTGCAAACCTTTTTGCTCAGCTTTGAGAGCAAACATATCTTCTAAATCGTCTATGACTTGGTACAAATCGAAGCTTTTTTCATTAATCGTCGTGCGTCCTGCTTCGATTTTTGACAAGTCTAAAACTTGGTTAATTAAAGCCAGTAAATGTTCCCCACTCCGCAGGATAATTGCAACATCTTCTTGATTTTCCTGAGACAACGTTTTACTGCGGATCATGACTTGAGCAAAGCCGATGACCGCGTTCAGGGGCGATCGTAATTCGTGGCTCATATTGGCGAGAAAGGTACTCTTCGCTTTGTTTGCCGCTTCGGCCGCTTCTTTCGCCTGCTGCAGTTTGATTTCCGCTTGTTTGTTATCAGTAATATCTTTAATAAAACCTTCGTAGTAAAGTAGATTTCCTGCTTCATCGCAGGCAGCGCGACAATTTTCCGAAATCCAGATTATACTGCCATCTTTGCGGGAAATTTCCGATTCAAAGTTTGATAGTATCCCGTACTCGTTCATCAGCGCTGCAAATTCTTCGCGACGGTTGGGTTTCACGTAAAGCTGGTTATGGAAATTCGGCTGTGCTGCTATTAATTCTGCAGGCGAGTCGTAACCGTAGATGTTAGCTAAAGCGGGGTTAGCGCTGATATATTTCCCGTCAATAGCAGTTTGAAAAATTCCATTCAAAGCATTTTCATAAATGTTGCGGTACTTTTCTTCTGCTTCCCGGAGGGCAGTTTCTGCTTTTTGGCGCTCGGTAATATCGCTAGAAATCGACAAGAAACAAGCTTCTCCGTCAATATCGATGGTTTCTATCGACAGCAGTGCCGTTCTTTCTGTACCACTTTTATTGCGAAACCTCAGCTCATAGTTGTGAAGAGCCGTCTTATTCTTTAACATTTGAATCATGCGATCGCGCTCTCCCAAACTCGCCCAGAAATTGAGTTCAACCGCTGTTTTTCCAATAATTTCTTCGTGACTGTAACCCATCATTCGACAAAAGCTCTCATTGGCTTCTATGTGGCGACCATCGCTAATTCTAGTCAGGGTAATCGCATTAGGACTTAAACGAAAAGCTTTAGAAAACTTTTCTTTTGCCTTGGCAAGATCGGCGGTACGTTCTGCAACTTGCACTGCTAAATTGTCGTTGTATTCCTTTAATACTTTCTCCGCTAGTTTGCGTTCTGTAATATCTTGAAAAGCGCACATCGCGTAGATAATATTTCCTTGAGCGTCATAAATAGGAGTTCCCCAAACTTGCAGGGGAACAGTTTTGTCAGTCGAGGAGATTTCAATATCATCAACAGTTACACTTTTACCCTGCAAAGCATTTAAAATTGGGTCGCGTTCCGCCGGATAAATTTCCTGAGTACCCGCTAAATAAACTCGGTAGGATTGACGTAAACTTTCGGAATTTGTTGGTACAATTCCTTGAGATAAAAGTTGCTCTCCGGTAGGATTAATGTAGTAAGGTTGACCGTTGGGATCTGCAATAAAAATCCCTAGCGGTACTGCATTGAAAAATTGTTTTACTCGGTTTTCGCTTTCCGAGAGAGAAGTAAATGAATGCTGCAATTGCTCGGCCATGCTGTTAAAAGCAGTGGCAAGTTCTCCGAGTTCATCTTCGCGATTCAGAGTGAGTTTTGTATCCCATTCATTCCGGGCCAAAGCTTTCGCCGCCGCATTTAATCTTAAAATCGGCTGAACAACCCATTTAGCAGTAAGAATCCCCAGGATTGTCGCCCCCATCAATGCTGCAAGCGACAGTAAAAAAGTCGTGCGCGTGTTGAGGTTAATTTGCTCCATAAAGTCAGACTCTGGTACAACTACTACAATCAGCCAATCCAACCCTCGATCGTCTTTAAAAGGAGCTACCTGAATAAAATTTCGCTGGCCATCAACATCAAAAGTAAGTTGTTGAGAATTATTAATTTTAGCTAAGCTATCGTAGGATTTCTCTAAATGTTGTGCAGTTTGGCGAATTACCGGATTCTCGCTTTCTGAAGCTTTAATACGTCTGGTTTCTTTACCTTCCACCACGAATTCTGGACTCGAGGTTGAAGTAGCAATTAACATCCCCGATCGCTCCATCACAAAAGTTTGCCCCGACTTGCCAATTTTGAGGCTGACGAGAAATTCTTTGATTCGGGAAAAGAGCAAATCGCTACCAGCTACTCCTAACAATTTGCCAGCGTCGTCGTAGATAGGCAAAGCAGCAGTAATTGCCAGTTCCCTCGTCAAAAAATCCGTATAAATTGGAGTCCAAATAGGTTTTTTGCTCGCAGCGGCAGCTATGTACCAAGGGCGAGTTCGCGGGTCGTAAATATTGGGTGAAATTTGCACTAATTGAACGCGGTTTCCCTGAGAGTCCGCAGTATATCGAGCTAACTTATTGCCAGTAGAGCTGTCAGCAGCCGATATCAAAATCCCATTTTTAGTGCGGATTGCTCCAGAGTGTTCTCCATTTTCTTTGCCTGTGTAAATGATGCTGATAGAATCAAAATATTGAATTTGTTCGAGAAAATGATGTTCGAGTTTTTGCTTTTCTTCTAGGTTCAACTGCCCCAATTTTATGCCTTGAACGTTCAGGTGATTGACAATGTGGGGAATTGACATATAATTTTCCATGCGGTCTTTGATGCGATCGCTAATTTCTTCTCGCAACTGAGCGGCAACATCGTTGACTGCCCGCTGACCGTTTTGGAAAGATAGCCAACCTACAACTCCAACCGTGCCGACAATTTGCACTAAAAAAGGAACCACGAGCACCGTTTGTAATGGAACTTTGCCGATAATTTTTGTAACCAAACGATTGAGGGGTTTAGGAAACATATTCGTCCTAAAAGTAATTTAAATTGGTAGTTGAAATTAGTAGATTTTATAATCTTAGAGGGAGAGACCAGCGAGTCATATCAAATCCGGTTAATCATATCACTTCCGGTTGCACTCATACATGATTGTTGACTGTTGACTGTTGACTGTTGACTGTTGACTGTTGACTGTTGACTGTTGACTGTTGACTGTTGACTGTTGAC
>NZ_JAUBOZ010000218.1:0-3396 GCF_036700475.1 Microcoleus sp. T2B6
TCAAGGCGACTGAAGTCGCAGCCGCTTTCCTCCCCATGTCTAAAGCCAGGGGCTTCTCGCTCGTTTTCTGGTGAAAACGTTTCTGCTTTGCGGCAGACATTCCTAGAACAAGGCCCTTATGGTCAACTTAGTGCCGATGTCCTAGCCAGAATTCAGAGGGCTGTACAAGTGTCGATCGGCATTTACGAACTTTAATAATATTTCTAATATTCTAAATTTTGTTACAATTTGTAAAAATACTGTAAAGGATAGGTAAAATGCGGGTTGCGATCGCAGGTGCGGGACTGGCTGGAATGACCACAGCAGTCGATTTAGTGGAAGCCGGCCACGAAGTAGAAATTTTTGAATCCCGCCCCTTTGTCGGCGGCAAAGTCGGCAGTTGGGTAGATCCAGACGGCAATCACGTTGAAATGGGTTTGCACGTCTTCTTCGGCTGCTATTATAACTTATTTGCGCTCATGAAAAAAGTGGGAGCTTTTGACGATTTGCTCCTCAAAGAACACGTCCACACTTTTATCAATCGAGGCGGCGAAACTGGTTCTTTGGATTTTCGCTTTCCCGTGGGTGCTCCTTTGCACGGATTGAAGGCATTTTTTACTACATCCCAGCTATCCGTACAAGACAAAATTCAAAATGCGATCGCCCTGGGAACTAGCCCGATCGTCCGGGGTTTGATAGACTTTGAAGGAGCGATGAAAACTATCCGCGATTTGGATAAAGTTAGCTTTGCTGACTGGTTCCGCAGCCAAGGTGGCAACCAAAACTCGCTCAAAAGAATGTGGAATCCGATCGCCTACGCACTGGGTTTTATCGACACTGAAAATATTTCTGCCCGGTGTATGTTGACAATCTTTCAATTCTTTGCATCGAAAACCGAAGCCTCTGTCATGCGGATGCTGGCTGGTTCTCCCAACGAATATTTGCACAAACCAATTGTGGAATATTTGGAAAACAAAGGAGCAAAAATTTACACGCGGCGCAGAGTCCGAGAAATTCAGTTTGAAGAAGGCGAAGAAACCCGCGTGACAGGCTTGGTAGTAGCAAACGGCGAAACTGAAGAAAATATTACCGCAGACGCTTACGTTTTCGCCTGCGACGTACCAGGAATTCAGAAAATATTGCCCCCAGCTTGGCGCAAATGGTCAGAATTTGACAACATTTATAAGTTAGATGCGGTGCCAGTTGCTACAGTACAATTGCGGTTCGACGGTTGGGTAACGGAACTGGAAGACGAAGCCAAGCGCAAACAGTTGAGCCACGCTGTAGGAATCGATAATTTGCTGTATTCAGCAGATGCAGACTTTTCCTGTTTTGCAGACCTAGCGCTGGCAAGTCCCAAGGATTATTATAAAGAAGGACAAGGCTCGCTGCTCCAGTTGGTGCTGACACCGGGAGATCCGTTTATTAAACAAAGCAATGAGGCGATTGCCCAACACGTACTTAAGCAAGTTCAGGATTTATTTCCCTCAGCGCGGGAATTAAACATGACTTGGTACAGTGTAGTTAAGCTCGCTCAATCTTTGTATCGCGAAGCACCGGGAATGGATGTTTTCCGCCCTGCTCAAAAAACTCCGATCGCCAATTTCTTTCTAGCAGGAAGTTACACTCAGCAAGACTACATTGATAGTATGGAAGGAGCGACACTTTCAGGCCATCAAGCGGCTAAGGCAATTCTCGAAGCTTACAGTCATTAGTCCTTAGTCTTCTCGATCCCCCCTAACCCCCCTTAATAAGGGGGGGACAAGAGTGTTCTCAAAGTCTCTCTTAATAAGTGGGGGGGGAACAGTGTTCTCAAAGTCAACCCCTACTCCCATTCTTAAGGGGGATTTAGGGGACTCCAGATTCGACAATAAACGAGAAAATCCACAATCTAAAATCTAAAATCTAAAATCTAAAATCCCATGACTGATTGGTTAGAACACAGCGTCCAAGTAGAAGTGGCAATTCCCATCGAATTAGCGTGGCAACTCTGGTCAGATTTAGAGCAAATGCCGCGCTGGATGAAGTGGATAGAATCTGTTCATGTTCTTGAAGAAGATCCAGAATTGTCTCGCTGGAAACTCGCAACTGGCGGGTTAGAATTTAGCTGGCTTTCTCGGATTCTCAAATTAGTGCCGAATCAGATAATTCAGTGGGAATCGGTAGACGGCTTACCAAATCGAGGTGCCGTAAGATTTTACGATCGCAAAGACAGCAGTATCGTCAAGCTGACAGTGGCTTACGGAATTCCCGGCTGGCTGGGAAAATTGATGGATAACCTATTTCTGGGCCGCGTGGTTGAATCGACTATTCAGGCTGACTTGGAAAGGTTTAAAGAGTATGCTCTGAAAGTGAAAGCCACATCTTAAATTCTGAGGACTTTAGTCCTTTGGTTTTTAATTGTAACGCGAGAGTCGATCGCCCTTGGGCGTCAGTATCATAGAGATGTGCTGCTGATTCCTTCTCGGTTTAGTTATGAGTTATTGCCTAAACCCCGCCTGTCAAAACCCGCAAAATGCCGATCGTACTCAATTCTGCCTGAATTGCGGCTCCAAACTGTTGCTCAGAGAGCGTTACCGCGCCATCAAACCCCTTGGGCGCGGCGGTTTCGGCCGCACTTTTTTAGCAGTAGACCAAGACAAACCCTCAAAACCGCGCTGTGCAATTAAACAGTTTTTCCCGCTATCCCAAGGTACCAGCAGCAGCGAAAAAGCAGCAGAATTATTCAACCGAGAAGCGGTGCGGCTGGACGAGTTGGGGAAACACCCGCAAATTCCCGAACTGCTGGCGCACTTTCAGCAGGAACGCTATCAGTATTTGGTACAGGAATTTATAGAAGGTCAGAATTTACAGGAAGAGTTGGCGCGGACTGGGCCTTTCAGCGAAAGTAAGATTCTCAGTCTGCTGAAGGATTTATTGCCAGTATTGCAGTTCGTGCACGATCGTAGTGTAATTCACCGAGATATTAAACCCCCCAATATTATCCGCCGCCGCCTTTCTCAAACTCCCACCATTTATACTTACCCAACCTTAACCGGGGAATTAGTTTTAGTTGATTTTGGCGCTGCAAAACTTGTGGAGGGTTTGAGAGAAACCGGTACAGTCATCGGTTCTCCCGAATTTGTGGCGCCGGAACAAATTAGAGGTCAAGCGGTTTATGCCAGTGATTTGTACAGTTTGGGAGTAACTTGCATTTATTTGCTGACTCAAATATCTCCTTTTGATTTGTTCGATATCAATCAAGATGCTTGGGTTTGGCGAGACTTTTTGAAGGTTCCAATTGATCCGAAATTAAGTCGCATCCTCGACAAAATGATCGAATCGAGTCTCAGTCGGCGCTACAAATCTGTAGCTGAGGTATTGAAAGATTTGCAGCCGCAGCAGTCGGCGGGGGCGGGTACGGGGACGGGCACGGGG
>NZ_JAUBOZ010000055.1:0-50912 GCF_036700475.1 Microcoleus sp. T2B6
GTCGGAGTACCAGTTGCCGGTGTCGGCGTCGGAGTACCAGTTGCCGGTGTCGGCGTCGGAGTACCAGTTGCCGGTGTCGGCGTCGGAGTACCAGTTGCCGGTGTCGGCGTCGGAGTACCAGTTGCCGGTGTCGGCGTCGGAGTACCAGTTGCCGGTGTCGGCGTCGGAGTACCAGTTGCCGGTGTCGGCGTCGGAGTACCAGTTGCCGGTGTAGGTGTCGGCGTCGGTGTTGGTGTCGGCGGTGGCGTTGGTGTCGGCGTCGGTGTTGGTGTCGGCGGCGGTGGCGCTACATCGTTATCCGCGATCGCCACTGTCACCCCTGGAACCACAACCACATTATACTTAGCATCACCACCGCTCACACTGTGAGTAATATTACCGCTGTGCGCCCCTTCCACAACCGCATCGTCAACCGCTTTCACCGTAACGGGTTGAACGACATTCCAATTATCCGTAGTGAAAGTCACAGAGGCGATCGCCTCTATCTCATTACCTGTTGTGAGAGTGATAGTTACAGGGGCGATCGGCTGCGATGTTAACTTGATCCCATAACTGCCATCCGCGCCGCCTTCTGTAGCAGTTGTTTGCGTGGGAGAAATGCTGACACCTGCTGTCTCGTTGTCGGTAATAGCTACATTTACATCCTGAACCGTCTGACCGCTATACTTAGTGTCGGTACTGGTAACAGTGTGAGCGATCGTGCCGCTGTGCGTACCTTCGGCTTTGCTATCGTCGGTAGCGGTGACAGTGACTGTTTTGGCAACATTCCAGTTAGTGCTGTCAAAGATAACAGGGGCGATCGCATTTATTTCACTTGGGGCATTAAAGTTAATGGTAACAGGGGCGATCGGCTGGCTGTTGAGTTTGACTGTATAACTGCCATTCGCCCCGCCTTCTGTAGCAGTTGTGCTCGTAGGTGTAATGCTGACACCTGCTGTCTCGTTGTCGGTAATAGCTACATTTACATCCTGAACCGTCTGACCACTATACTTAGTGTCGGTACTGGTAACAGTGTGAGCGATCGTACCACTGTGCGTGCCTTCGGCTTTGCTGTCGTCTGTAGCCGTGACAGTGACTGTTTTGGCAACATTCCAGTTAGTGCTATCAAAGATAACAGGGGCGATCGCATTTATTTCACTTGGGGCATTAAAGTTAATGGTAACAGGGGCGATCGGCTGCGACGTTAATTTGAGATCATAACTGCCCGTCGCGCCGCCTTCAGTAGCAGTTGTTGCCTTGGGAGTAATAGAAACACCAGCGGTATCATCGTCCTTATTGCTGAGGCTAACATCCGCTACATCTTTATTGCTGTAATTCGGATCTGTACTAACACTAGCCACCGTGACAATTTTGTAGTCAATATTGCCGTCAACAATGCTATCGTTAAGCCCTGTTACTGTCACCGGCTGCGCTGTATCCCAGTTAGCAGAAGTGAAAGTTAAGCTATTAGTCGAAACTGTTCCCTCGGCAACATTGTCACTGCTCAAACCGATAGTCACATCAGCAGTCGGCTGAGTATTTAGAACCACAGTAAAGTTAGCAGGAGTGCCAGATTCACCAGTAGTTAATCCCGCCGTCGGATTCACCGTAATTCCCGGAGTTTCATTGTCACTGTTGGTGACGGTGACATCTTCAGGATCGAGGTTAGTGTAATTAACATCGGTACTCACAGCAGCAGCCGTGACAATTTTGTAAGGTTTAGGGCCATCAGCTACTAAATCGTTAACACCACTCACCGTTATTGTTTGCGGTTGATTGTAGTTAGCAGGAGTGAAAGTTAAACTATTAGTTGAAACTGTTCCTTCTGCAAGATTGTCACTCCTCAAACCGATGGTAACGTCAGCAGTAGGTTGAGCGTTGAGTTTGACTGTAAATTCTGCCTTGCCACCAACTTCACTTGTAGTCAATCCCGATATTGGGTTAACTGTGAAACCGGCAGTGTCATCATTAGTAATAGTTGTGGTAGCAGTAGCAGTGGTAATTGTCGGTGTTAAGCCTGGGCTGGTGGGATTTGACAGGGTGACGGCTATGGTTTCGTCGGGTTCAACTAGGGTGTCGCCTAATACATCCAGAGTAATGGTTTTGGATGTTTCATCGGCGGCAAAATTAATTGTGCCAGTAGCAGTAGTTGCCCCTGAAGTGCCGCCGATGTTGTTGTAATCGCTGATGTTTGTAGCTGTTCCGGTAATGGCATAATTGATGCTACTTGCCCCGCCTGTGTTGCCGCTGCGAGTGGCGGTGAAAGTCAGAGGTTTTGTGCCGCTATTGCCTTCAAGAATGCTGGGAGTACCGGCAGCAATGGCATAAGAAACTGTACCGTTTGCTGCAATAGTTAGTGTTGTTTGAGGGGTTGTACCGGCAATGCCTCCGGTGATTGTGCCAAAGTTGAGGATTGCGGTTTCGGCGTTTTCAGGGAGATTGTCGGGTTTGATAGTAAATGCAACATTCTGGGTGAGAGTAGTAGTGCCGGCGGGGAATGTAACAGTAGTAGGCGAAAAGGTGTAGTCTGAATTTTCGGTGGCTGTGCTGCTGGAGTCGATGACAATTGGTACAATTACATCGGCAAAGGGAGTGCCGCCGCTGATGGTGACGGGAATATTAACTACTGTGTCTGTTGTTCCTTCTGTGCCACTGTAAGTTGCAGTACCAAAATTAACTGTATTGGGGGTATTTAGCAGCACAGAAACGTTGTCTGAACCGTTATTCGCTACTGCCAAATCCGGGAGAGTATCAGCATTAAAGTTGCCTGCAATAATGGAAGTTGGATCTGTGCCCGCAGCAAAGTTAATGGGTGCACTAAAACCGCCATTGCCGTTGCCTACTAAAATTGCAGCGCCGCTGGTTCCTGTTACTGCTAAGTCAAGTCTGCCATCTCCGCTAAAGTCTTTCACCACAATGCCGTTAAGCCCTGCCCCTGCGTTAACAGTAGTGGCCGGGCCAAAGCCACCAGTGCCATTTCCCAATAGAATTGACACACTGTTAGAACCGCCGTTAGCTGTGGCTAAGTCGAGGAAATTGTCTCCGTTAAAGTCCCCAGTGGCGATCGAATTTGGATTTTGCCCAGCCCCAAAATTAGTAGCTGCACCAAATCCGCCCGTGCCATTTCCTAACATAATTGAGACATTATTAGAGAGGCTGTTGGCAACGGCTAAGTCAGGTAAACTGTCAGCATTAAAGTTCCCTACAACAACGGAACCAGGAATCGCACCAACATTGAAATTAGTGGCAGCGCCAAAGCTGCCAGCACCGTTTCCCAACAAAATTGAGACACTACCCGTACCTTGAGGGTTAGCATTTACCACTGCTAAATCGAGGAAAGTGTCGCTGTTAAAGTTCCCGACAGCTATTGAAGAGGGAGTGTTACCCACACTAAAGGTGCTGGGTGGACTAATGAGTCCGCCCGTGCCATTTCCTAACAGAATTGACACACTGCTATTACTGCTATTTGCTACTGCCAAATCGGGGAAATTGTCAGCGTTAAAAAGTCCTGATGTGACGAAAACAGGATCCAAACCTACAGCCAATTGGGTAACTGTTCCAAAATTGCCATTTCCATCTCCCAACAAAATTGAAATGTTTTCGCTTGATAGGTTGGTCACCACCAAGTCTGGAAAGGTATCAGCGTTGAAAAACAATACATTAATACCTTTGGGATTTGTCCACGCGCCAAAATTAGTCGCATCACCAAAACTATTCAAAACATACTCGTAACCCGCTAATACTTCGGCTTCAAATACGAGTGGCGTTTCTATTGAACCGGTTCTCACTTCCAGTTCCCAGTCCCCGCCTTTGGCTACACTTCCGGTGAGGTTTTTGGAAGCTGCAACGTTTGTATTTGTGAGTTGGGCGATTCGTTGGATGAAGGCTACACCGTCTATATCTCTGGCGTGTCGATCATCTATGGCGTATTCATTATCTATGGCGTATTCATCCGATCCGCCAGGGAATGAATTCCCTGTCTCATAGCGAAAGTCCTCTGAAGAGGACTGTTTATTGAGTTTGTTTTCAGTCGGTTTCAACCGACTTGAGCTTTGAGCCGGGGAATTCATTCCCTGGCGGACTTTCGGGTAAGCAGTCGGTTTCAACCGACTTGAGCTTTGAGACAGGGAATTCATTCCCTGGCGGACTTTCGGGTAAGCGCGAGGTGATGATGCGACATTACAACCGTAAATGAGAATGTCCGCATCAACACTTAAAGCACTCCGCCACTGCTGCAATTTCTCGGAATAAGTTTCCACATTATCTGCACTCAAGCAGCCATTACCCAATTGCAAGCTGCCCGAAGCACCGTGAGAAACAATGTGAATGCTGTCAATATTGGTACGAAGAGCTAAAACTTCAGTAATTTGGTCGATCGCATCTTTATTCCCATCCAAAACGACTACTTCCGTACCCGGTTTTACCCCTGCAATCAAACTTTGATAATTTTCAACTTTAGTATCGATAAAGGCGATCGAACTTAGAGAAACTTGATTATTTAAATTTGGCATACTGCACCTACTAATAGCTAAAAAAAGACAATAATTTCCCTGTTTCGCAACTTGCATCCGAAACTCTTTCTGAAGGTTGTAGTAACCATAACTGTTTTTTTAGAGAATATCTATAAAGTTTTCTTCATAAACACCTTTTTATTTAAAGTTTTGATAAAGATGGGGAATTTTATTAAGTAATATTACGGGTTAGCCAGCGCGATGTGGATGAGATAACACAAAAACATTTCAATAGCAAGTATCATTATACTGAAATATTTTAGTCCCCGTGCAGAGTATGGGAAGGAGAATATAGGAGTAGAGGTTCAGAGGTTTAGTACCAGAGTTCGATCGATTGGTGGAAGACGCTGTGCGATCGCCTCTGGGCCGATTTCTTTTAATACAATTGTGGAAGCATCTCGATTAGAAGCGGGAACAGTTTCTCGTATACTTTTGCAGTTGGAATTGTTGGGATTAGTTTCTATGAGACAGGGGTTTTTAACCCCTGTCTTACTCTCGCGCTCACGAGTTTCTCGGAAGGCAGAAATCTGGGTAATAAACCCGAAATCGCTCTTAAATCAATCCGAAATTAACGGCACTGATACTGGTAGCCGAAACTCCGGCCAGAGAAGCTAAAATCTCCCCGGTTTGTGCCAACCGGATTAAAGTTGCACCGCTATCTTGAGCAATTGCCAATTGCGAGAAACTCAACCCGCTACCCAATACTAACAAGTCTTGACCGACTTCAAAATCAGTAATCGTATCAGTACCGGAATTGGTAGAGAGTAGGAATTTATCTACTCCCATTCCTCCTACCAAAGTATCACTTCCCAAACCGCCATTGAGTAAATCATCGCCCTTACCTCCGTAAAGAATATCATTACCATCATCGCCATTCAAAATGTCAGCACCACGGTTGCCAAATAAGACATCATCACCGCTGCTTCCCAGGATTGTATCGCTACCTTTGCCACCAAAAATAGTGTCATTCCCCAGAACTCCATCGAGGGAATCATTGCCCCTCATCCCCATCAACACATTATTTCCGCTGTCGCCAGTCAGGATATCGTCGCCATTAGTACCGAGAATTGCATCCGGGGAATTGCTGCCCAAATCAGCATCGCCGCTGACAACAGGAGTCGCAATCCCAACAGGCAATACTACAGCTTCGATTCTGCTATCTAAAGCAGTACCAGTATTGTCAGCAACTAACTGGGAAATAGGTTTATTTCCTGTACCAACTGATTTGAAGTCTTGAGTGGTTGGGCCCAAGGCTACTTGTTGGAGGCGGGCAAGTGATTCAGGAATTGATGTTCCTGTTGGGTTGGAGACAGCCGCATCAATGCGCTGATTGGCTGTTGCCATTACTGTCGCGGATTGCGATGTAATTTGGCTGACTGTTTGACTGTTGAAACTGGGGTCTATTTGCTGGATTTTCGCGGCTGTTTGCTGAATGATTGGTTCTAAGGCTGCGGCATTGCTGAGGTTTAAGACTGTACCGGATTGAATTTGAGCCGTAATTGAACTGACAACAGCTTTGACAATATCGGTATTGACTGCACTGGATGCACCGTCAATCAAACCGCTAGTTTGGGTGATGAAGTTTTGGACTTTCACCATTGCGGCTAAGACTTGGACTCCGCCCGGTTGATTGTTATTGGTAGCTAAGATAGGGTCTAAGCTAGTTAGGTCAACTTCAGCGGGGAGAGAAAGGGCGGCTTTGACTAAAGATTGGGCTTCTTCTGGTTCAATTCCTTTGTCGATTAAGTCGGCGATTAAGCTGGTTAGGAGGGTGACTACACTCGCATCTGGTGGTGCGGTGACTGGTGTTTCTAGGGGTAAGCCGGTGGCGGTGTCAATGCCTCCTATGGCTACTAAATTGCCTTCTGATGGGTCGATTTCTCCGTTTTTGTTGGTGTCGAATGTCTCGAAGGGGATATCGAGATTAAACTCACCGCTGCTGTTAGTTGTGGTGGATGGTTCGTTGGCATCGAGGATGCCGTTTTTGTTGGCATCTAAGAACACAGTAGCACCGGAGATATAACCGTCAATTGCGACGCCAGAAAGGCTGTCGGCGCGGTACAGGTGGAAGAAGTCACTGACACTGGCACCCGCATTGTCCGTTGCTGTCACCTTAATTGGCACATAGAAGAATGAGGGAACATTGCCAGCATTCAAATTCACGCTAAAGGTCAGAGTATTCGGGTCGAAGGTCAGCCAATCGGGTGCAATGAAAGTGCCGGTATTGGGGTCGAAGGTCAGCCAATCGAGACGGTTGGGGCCGAAGGGTCCGTTGGGATCCGGCTCTGGAATTATTGAGTAGGAGTAAGTGAGGCTGTCACCGGGATCGGGATCAGTAAAGGTGTTGGGAGCAAGAGTCACACTGAAGTCGCGGCGGGGATTGGGACCACGTTGATTCAAGAGGGGATTAGTCACCACCGGCGGGTTGTTGTTGAGTGTAGATTCAGCATCGATAATTTTCAGACTGGCAGTGTTTTGGGTGCCAATAATGGAATTATCCCGATTGGTGATCCGAAACGCAATTTCTTCTGTTCCCTCAACTTGAGCATCCGGAAAAACGTCAATTGTGAAAGTTTTGGTCTTTTCGCCTGGGTTAAATGTGATTTCAGGAAAGAAATTGGGGGTATTCCAATCTGTTCCGAAAGTCGCTGAACCAGTAGGAGGTTCTAGGTACACCCTGGAAAAGCTGTCTATATTCCCCCCTGTGCGAGTGAGGGTAATTTGTTTCTGAACGATTCCTGTGCGACTTTCATTGACTTGGTAAGTAGCTGGGGAGAAATTAATTGTAGGAGGCCCCTCAGCATCGAAAATTTGCAAGGTAGCAGTGTTTTGGGTGCCGATATTGACATTAACCCCCCCATTGGCGATCCGAAACGCAATTTCTTCTGTTCCCTCAAACTGACCATCCGGTAAGATGTCAATTGTCAAAGTTTTGCTATTTTCGCCTGGGTTAAAGGTGATTTGAGGAGAGAAATTGGGCGGAACGTTCCAATCTATTCCCAAAGTAGCTGAACCAGTAGGACGTTCTAGCCACACCGTGGAAAAGTTGCTTTGATCCCCAGTGCGAGTGAGGGTAATTTGTTTCTGAACGGTTACTGTGCGACTTTCATTGACTTGGTAAGTAGCTGGGGAAAAATTTACCGTGGGAATACTAAGAATCTGATCGTTGCGAGGACCACCAGCAATCAGATCGTTAGATGGCGGTATGGTGTTACCCCTGTTAACAACAGTCGCATCCGGTGCATTGAGGCCGTTGTAGTTACTATCGGCACTCACAGCAGGGGCAGTCACAATCTGATAAGTCTTATCGCCGTCAAATACTCGATCGTTGACACCCGTTACCGTAACCGGCTGCCACTGATTCCAATTAGCAGAATTGAAAGTAATTGATTCCGTCGAAATTACTCCCTCTGCCTCATTGCTGCTACGCAAACCAATCGTTACATCCGCAGTCGGTTGGCGGTTGAGTTTGATGGTGAATTGGTCTGTGCCACCTGCTTCTGTAGTTACTAATCCCGATGCCGGACTAATAACAATGCCAGGACTTCCAAGTATCGGCGTGGGCGTCGGTGTTGGAGTACCAGTTGTCGGCGTCGGCGTCGGAGTGCCAGTTGTCGGCGTCGGCGTCGGAGTGCCAGTTGTCGGCGTCGGCGTCGGAGTACCAGTTGTCGGCGTTGGCGTCGGAGTGCCAGTTGTCGGCGTCGGAGTTGGAGTGCCAGTTGTCGGCGTCGGAGTTGGAGTGCCAGTTGTCGGCGTCGGAGTCGGAGTGCCAGTTGTCGGCGTCGGAGTCGGAGTGCCAGTTGTCGGCGTCGGCGTCGGAGTACCAGTTGTCGGCGTCGGAGTCGGAGTGCCAGTTGTCGGCGTTGGCGTCGGAGTACCAGTTGTCGGCGTTGGAGTCGGAGTGACTGGCGTCGGCGTCGGAGTCGGCGTGACTGGCGTCGGCGTCGGAGTCGGCGTGACTGGCGTCGGCGTCGGTGTTGGCGTGACTGGCGTCGGCGTCGGTGTTGGCGTGACTGGCGTTGGTGTTGGCGTGACTGGCGTCGGCGTCGGCGTGACTGGCGTCGGCGTCGGCGTCGGCGTGACTGGCGTCGGCGTCGGCGTGACTGGCGTCGGCGTCGGCGTCGGAGTGACTGGCGTCGGTGTTGGCGTGACTGGCGTCGGCGTCGGCGTGACTGGCGTCGGCGTTGGCGTGACTGGCGTCGGCGTTGGTGTTGGCGTGACTGGCGTCGGTGTCGGCGTGACTGGTGTCGGTGTCGGCGTCGGAGTGACTGGTGTCGGCGTCGGCGTGACTGGTGTCGGCGTTGGCGTCGGTGTCGGTGGCGCTACATCATCATTAGTAATAGTTGTGGTAGCGGTAGCAGTGGTAATTGTCGGTGTAGAATCTAATACCGAGGGATTTGACAGCGTAACCTCAAGGGTTTCATTGGCTTCGATCGCACTGTCGCCTAAAACATCGAGAGTAATGGTTTTCGATGTCTCGCCCGCTGCAAAATTAATCGTACCAGTCGCAGCAGTTGCACCGGATGTGCCGCCGATGTTGTTGTAATCGCTGGCGTTTGTAGCAGTACCTGCGATCGCATAATCTACTGTGCTCGCCAAATCAGTGCAACCGCTGCGAGTAACAGTAAAAGTGGCAGCAGTTGTACCGGAGTTTCCTTCTGTAACGGTTGCAACACCAGCACTAATCGCGTAGTCGATCGGATTGAGCAGAATTGTCACCTTGCTAGCACCCGATCCGATGCGATCGCCGGGCCCAGAAATCACCCTGTTAAATCCGGCGTAAATCTCGGAATTGACTGGCCCAGTAGCATCAGGTTGACCGTTGAGGGCGTAAAGATATGGGGAATTCAGGCTATTTTTTAGCCCGCTTTTGTTATCCCACGCAAGTTGTTCGTTGCTCACTTCTAACTCGACGCGGGAACCATTACTCACAAAGTTAGGCACATTTCCTGGGGTAAGTTCTCCCCCAGCGGGTGTATTGTAGTCATTCCCAAAAACTGCCATACCCCCGTTAACAATCTGCATCTCGGCATCGCGGCTGTTAGTGCTGGCATCCCCTCCATAGCCATCGTTTGACGCTGAGTCGCCGAGATTTACCGTCCATCCTGACGGAGTTTTGTCGTATTCAACGATGAATTTTGCTTTTTTGATCTTGCCGTCAAAATTGATTTTGGCTACCGCTTCTAACCAACTGTCTGCGTTTGAGTCGGTCGGGGTATTTACTAGAGAAATAAACGGGTTTGGCCCACCGGTAATTGCGCCTGTTTTGAGGTCTATTTGGTACGGACTCAGGCTTGAAGGTTGACCGTTAGCCGCAATAGTTAGTGTGGTTTGTTTGGTTGTACCGGCAACGCCACCGGTGATTGTGCCAAAGTTGAGGATGGCGGTTTCGGCATTTTCAACTATGTTGTCGGGTTTGATAGTAAATGCAACATTCTGGGTGAGTGCGTCACCTGTTGCACCTGCGGGGAATGTAATCGAGGTAGGCGAAAAGGTGTAGTCTGAATTTTCGGTGGCACTGCTGCTGGGGTCGATGACAATAGGCACTGTTACAGCAGCGTCAGGAGTGGCGCTGATAGTAACGGGAATATTGACTACTGTATCTGCGGTTCCTTCACTGCCACTGTAAGTTGCAGCCCCGAAATTTACCGCCGGGGTTGTATTAAGCAGAATCGAAACGTCGTTAGTCCAATAGTTCGACGTGGCTAGGTCAAGATTCCCATCCGCATTCAAGTCTGCCGCAGTGACAGTCCAGGGATTTGACCCCAAGCTATAGTTGGCGACAGGGCTAAAAGTACCAGTGCCTGTCCCCAACAGAACCGAGAGGTTATTAGCCACAGGGGTCGAGCTGCTAACACCGTTCGCTGTAGCTAAGTCAATTTTGCCGTCGGCGTTAAAGTCACCTACAGTAACGGAACGAGGCCCTGTCCCCACAGCAAAGTTAGTGTTAGTCCCAAAGCCACCTGTGCCATTCCCTAACAGTACCGATACATTATTAGAGCCTTCGTTGGCTGTAGCTATGTCAGGGTTGGCATCCCCATTAAAATCTTGCACAGCAACAGAATAGGGGTTTGTTCCCACACTAAAATTAGTGGCAGTGCCAAAGCTACCCGTGCCTGTTCCCAATAGAATCGAGACATTGTTTGAGGTAAAGTTCGCCGTAGCTAGGTCAAGTTTGCCGTCTTTGTTAAAGTCGCCTACAGATACAGACTGGGGTTTTGTCCCGACGATAAAGTTCGTGGGATCACTAAAGCTGCCTGTACCTGTCCCTAATAGAATAGAGACATTGTTTGAGTCAATGTTGGCTGTGGCTAGGTCAATATTGCCATCTCCATTGAAGTCGCCGGACGTAACTGACCAAGGACTCGACCCGACGTTAAAGTTGGTAGCTGTACCAAAACTGCCTGTCCCTGTTCCTAACAAAATTGAGACGTTATTACTCCCCCAGTTGGCAACGGCTAGGTCAAGCTTGGTGTCTCCATTAAAGTCTGCCACCGTCACAGCAAAGGCATATTGTCCCACAGGAAAATTAGTGGGAGCACTAAAGGTGCCTGTACCTGTCCCTAATAAGATAGAAACGTTAGCGACACGATTCGGCACGGCTAAGTCAGGCTTGGTGTCGCCGTTGAAGTCTCCTACGCCGACGAATTGCGGCTGCCCCCCCGCGCCAAAATTAGTTGCAGCACCAAAACTATTCAAAACATACTCGTAACCTGCTAATACTTCGGCTTCAAATGTCAGCGGCGTTTCTATTTCCCCGGTTCTGACTTCCAGTTCCCAGTCGCCGCCTTTGGCTACACTTCCCGTGAGGTTTTGGGAAGCTGCAACGTTTGTATTTGTGAGTTGGGCAATCCGTTGGATGAAGGCTACACCGTCTATATCTCTCGCCTGTTCATCATCTATGGCGTATTCATCCGATCCGCCGTTCGTTTCAACCCCCGTCTCATAGCGAAAGTCCTCGCTCAGGGACTGTTTATTGAGGTTGTTACCAGTCGGTTTCAACCGACTTTCGCTTTGAGACAGGGAATTCATTCCCTGGCGGACTTTCGGGTAAGCGCCAGAGGCTGATGCGACATTACAACCGTAAATCAGAATGTCCGCATCAACACTTAAAGCACTCCGCCACTGCTGCAATTTCTCGGAATAAGTTTCCACATTATCTGCACTCAAGCAGCCATTACCCAATTGCAAGCTACCCGGAGCACCGTGAGAAACAATGTGAATGCTGTCAATATTTGTCCGAAGAGCTAAAATTTCAGTAATTTGGTCGATCGCATCTTTATTCCCATCCAAAACGACTACTTCCGTACCCGGTTTTACCCCTGCAATCAAACTTTGATAATTTTCAACTTTAGTATCGATAAAGACGATCGAACTTGGAGAAACTTGATTATTTAAATTTGGCATAATGCACCTACTAATAGCTAAAAAAAGACAAGGATTCCCCTGTTTCGCGACTTGCATCCGAAACACTTTCTGAAGGTTGTAGTAACCATAACTGTTTTTTTAGAGAATATCTATAAAGTTTTCTTTATAAACACCTTTTTATTTAAAGTTTTGATAAAGATGGGGAATTTTATTAAGTAATATTACGGATAAGCCAGCGCGAGGTGGATGAGATAACACAAAAACATTTCAATAGCAAGTGTCATTATACTGAAATATTAAGAACGGGATTTTTGATACATATCTGCCATGCGGTTGGGCCGTTCGTTTCAAGCCCTAGCGGACTTTCGCAAGGGTGGGGGCGGGTTTACGGGATAATTGGTATTAGGCAATTATTTCCCGTAAAACCCGCCCCTAAAACTTATTCGTTACCATCTTTACGGGCGATTCCCTACGGGATAGCTTCGCACGCGCGGACTTACTTCAAACTCCGATAGAATAAGTGCTTGAACCCACATCCTTCTTAAATCAATCCGAAATTAACGGCACTAATACTGCTAGCAGAAACTCCTGCCAGAGAAGCTAAAATTTCCCCTGTTTGTGCAAACCGGATTAATGTTGCATCGCTATCTTGGACAAGGGCCAATTGCGAGAAAGTCAACCCGTTACCCAATACTAACAAGTCTTGACCGACTTCAAAGTCAGCAACAGTATCAATACCAGAATTGGTAGAGAGTAAGAATTTATCATTGCCTACATCCCCTACTAAGGTATCATCGCCCAAATCGCCACTGAGGAAATCGTTACCCTGACCTCCTAGCAGAATATCATTGCCTTGACCGCCGTAAAGGGTATCGTCGGCTTTTTCACCAATTAGGATATCTTCACCCCGATTGCCAGAAAGGAAATCACTAGCCGCACCACCAGTCAAGGTATCAAAACCCTTTCCGCCGTAAAGCGTATCGTCACCAATTCCACCATCTGTTAAGTCGTTCCCCTGATTGCCATTCATCCAATCATTGCCATCAAGGCTAAACAGCAAGTCATTTCCTTTTCTACCGCGCAATATATCATCGCTAGCGCTGCCCATGAGGGTATCATCGCCATCGGTGCTTTCGGTAGTATTTTCCCCATCTTTAACTAATTCAATACCGCTTTCTGGGAATGGTTCATCGGGTGTAGATGGTGTACTGGAGTCATCAGTATCTAAAGTATTACGGACTGTTGGATTGTTAGCTGTCGCCGACTGAATTTTGGTATTTAGAGATGCACCAGTATTTTCGGAAATCGCCGACTGAATCGTTTTATTTCCGGCTGCGACTTGCAGTAAATCTTGGGCTACTTCTCCTTGTGCAACTTTTTGGATGCGGGCGATTTCTGTCGCGGCATCTGAGGGCGAGGAATTGCTGGATGCGATCGCCTTTATTCGCTGATTTCCCTCGGCAATAATTTGGGCAGCATCCGAAGCAATACTAGAGAGTTGCGGTACTTGCAGTTGACTCGTCGCCGACTCAATAATCGCCTGCACTTGTGTGGAATTGCTGAAGTCGAGAGTGCCAGATTTAATTTGATTGGCAACCGCAGAAATTACGCTCTTGGCAATCTCATTTTTCGCGGTAGTTGAAGCACCGGTAATTAAATCGGTGACTAAAACAATGGTATTTTGTACCTGAGCGTGTGCTGCATAAACCGCCACACCCTTGGGATCGTTATTGGCGATCGCCTCCAAAGGATCGTAGCTGCCCAAATCAACATCAGCCGGCAGACCCAGCGCTGATTTCACTTGAGTTTCAGCAGTTTCAGGGTCAGTGCCTTGCTGGGCTAACTCAGCGATGACGGTAGTTAAAGGTGTCACCACCTCTGACTCTGGAGTAGAAGACAACTGTGTCTCTAGGGGCAAATAGGTCGAGATATCTATCCCGTCGGTGATGACAATTTTACCTTCGGTATAGTCGATCTTGCTATCTTTATTGTTGTCGAATTTTTCTAGTTCTATCGTGAGGTCGAAGCTGCCATCAGGGTTGGTAAAAGCGAAGGGTTCATTATCATCTTGCAGCCCATTGAAGTTGGCATCGAAGAAGACTGTTCCACCAGTGATGTAACCATCAATGGCGCGACTCTTGCGCGTCGAACCACTTCCCAATCGGAAGTCAGCCAGTTTTATTTCACCTAGGCGCCTCTTGTAAGCTGTTTCCCAGCCATCCCAGAAAGTCCAATACTCAGCCTTAAAATCTAGGGCAGCTTTCACGTCACCATTAACTTCAAACAGGCTCAGGGGGTTGCTGATGCGGGAAGTAATTTCGGAACCGCGAATTTTGCCATCACCCGTTCCTCTAAAGGGAACAAACCCTTCTCCCACGTCGAGCAAGTCTAATTTAGCATTAGCCTTAATTCCACCCGTGAGGTAGGCATTTGCCACTGCAATATCAACTCCGCCCCCAGCCGAAATACTAGCATTAAGCTTGAGTTCATTAACATCCGATCCTGTACCATCTGCATTTTCGCGATCGCTTACATAAAAACCATCAAGAACTTTATAGGCATCTGAGGCATTAAAGCCAGATTGTTTCCATTGAGAAAGTCCAGAGGTATCAAAGCCGAAACCAAAGTTAGCTTTAGCTTCAAAGTTTCCCTGTAACTTGCCGTTGACACCTACATCTACAACAGGAATGGAGTAGATAGGAAACTTTCTATTAATACTGAAATTAAAATCGAGCTTTGGCACTTTATAGTCGAACAGGTTGACATCTGGTTTACCCATCAGCAAGTCGATGGCAACTTGAGGCTCTCTCAAGATAGGAAAACTCAGCCCATCCATCTTGTCAAAGAGGGAAAGCAACTCTTGAGTGTTGCCCTTTGAATTTGATTTAGCTTGGTCAGTGGGAGATGTGGCGGTTTTGGTTTGAGTTGTATTAGCAGTTTTGGTATCAGCATTGGGATCTGTGGCATCGAAATCGATCGCGTAGTCACCTAAATCTATAGCAATTTTCTCCTCTTGAGATGAAAAACTATTGAGCAAATCACTTGCTTGGCCGATGTACTGAAGGGCATCTAGGAATCGATCATCGATCGTTGTGCCTGTGAGAGTCGCACCCATTTCGATCAGCGTCACCTTGCCATCGCGGTCTTGGTCGAAGAACTTCCTGATCGCCTTGAATTCAGACAGCAGTTTAATATCCTTCTCCAGTGCATTGATTATAGGAAGAGCCGGCTTCACAACATCATTGACTTTGGTGATGACAGGTTTAGCAAAACCCGTAATAAAGCTTCCCAAGTCGAGCTGCATATTCTTGAACTCAACACTGGGTTTTTGCGGCCCGGTTAATTCACCGTTAGCGTAATTGACGATCGGCCAATTAACTCCAAGGTCAAAGTCAAAGGAAGGGATAGCTGGATTGCCGTTAACGCTAGTTTTAGCTTGCAGACCGAGATTAGCACTACTATTTAAGGTAGGATTCAATAAGTCTGACAACTGATAGTTGCTAGTCAGTTCTGGGAAGGTTAGGCGAGATCCGTCATCAGCACCTCCCAAATTATCTAAATCTTTTAATTTGACGGCAAATTTTGCTTCAACTTTGGTAGGATTGTCCTTATTGTTGGCAAGGTCTACTTGGAAAAATCCTAATTGACCTTTGGCATTGAAATTATTATCTAGACCAGCTTCTACATTTGCGTCCAGTTTGGTTTTGTTGGTGTCAACATAGAAGCCAAAATCTTTATTGACGCCAAATCCTAATGATAAGTTACCGTCAAATTTGGATTGTGCTTTGCCATTTACGTCCAAACCTAATGCTGGAAGTCCTAAGTCTCCAGAAAGGTTAACATCTGGGAATTCATAGTTTTTGTCTAGGGAAATTTGCAGATTAATGTCATCTGGAGTACCGTTACCAATTACCCTCAAACTAGGCCAATCTAAAAAGCCAAAGAGTTTTTTGGAAGGAAAATATTTGGTTAATCCTGCTTGTAGGTTGTTGGCAATTTGTTCAGAAAATTTCTGGGCAAATTGAGAAGTTAATTTTGCCCCTAATGCTTCGGAGTTGAAATTGCCATCTAGCGAGTCTTGGACAAGAGAAGTGAGGGTTGAACTGAGAGTACGATCGCTAACTAACTTCAACTCATTTATTGTACTCTCCTTGACTGTATTCAGGAAAGTCAAAGCACTAGAATCTCCGGGAATTACATCTTTTAATTTCCCTAAAATTGGCAGTTTTACTTCCAGTAAATTTTGATTGAGACTGTCTTGAAGCTGAGTCAAGCTTGTTTCCAACCCTTGTAATGTTTGCCCCCAGTTAAAAGAGGCGTTATCGATGTTAATTGTTGGATTTTGCGGTGCAGTTAATTGACCGTTGGTATAATTAATAGCCTGCCAATTAGCGCCCAGGTCAAAACTTAAGGAAGGAAAAGCAGGATTGCTGTTAATGCTAGTTTTAGCTTGGAGACCGAGATTAGCGTTAGCAGTTAAGGTAGCATTGAACAAATCTGCTAACTGATAGTTACCACCAAGTTCTGAGAGAGTTAAGCGAGATCCATCATTCGCACCTCCCAAATTATCCAAATCCTTCAAATTGACGGCAAGTTTAGCCTCAGCTTTAGTGGGTTTTTGAGGATTATTATTCAGGTCAAGTTGTAAAACGCCTAAATTAGCTTGCCCCTTAGATTTGTCATCTATTCCGGCGTCAAAATTAGCTGTAAGCTTGGTTTTGTCGGTATCTATGAAGCAACCAAAATCTTTATGAACACCCACAGCGATCGCCAAATCAAAATTTGCTGTGGATTTAGCTTTCCCATCCGTAGTCAAACCTAATCCAGGCATCCCTAAATTTTGGGCTAAATTAGCATCGCTTTGATATGCTTTACCCAGAGTAATTAGTAAAGTGCTTTCCTCTTGAGTAGAATTGCGATCGACTTTGACGTTGAAATCAGCTCCAAGTACATTGCCCAAAGTAGTTTCTAACTGCTCGGTAGTTTGATTTACCCCATTTTTAACCGCATCGACTAACTTATTTTTGAAGCTGTCAATAAAATTGGGGGCAATGTTCTTGAGGGAACCAACTATGGGTAGTTTAATTGTATTTAGCTGGTCGTCAAGGATGTTTTCAAGTTTGTTCAATCCAGCTTCTAAGCCACACCAATTATTCTGTGTGTTGATGATAGCAGGGGGTGTCGGTGTCGGCGGCGTCGGCGGCTTGACTATAACTGGTGTCGGTGTCGGTGTCGGCGGTGTCGGCGGCTCGACTATAACTGGTGTCGGTGTCGGTGCCGGCGGTGTCGGCGGCTCGACTATAACTGGTGTTGGTGTCGGTGTCGGCGGTGTCGGCGGCTCGACTATAACTGGTGTTGGTGTCGGTGTCGGCGGTGTCGGCGGTGTCGGTGCAGTGTCGTTATCTGCGATCGCCACTGTCACCCCTGGCACCACAACCACATTATACTTAGCATCACCACTACTCACACTGTGAGCGATAGTACCGCTGTGGGCGCCTTCGACAATCGTATCGTCAACAGCTTTCACCGTAACGGTTTTAGCGACATTCCAATTATCCGTAGTGAAAGTTACAGGGGCGATCGCCTCTATCTCCTCACCTGTTGTGAGAGTGATAGTTACAGGGGATCTCGGCTGCGACGTTAATTTGAACTCATAAATGCCATTCGCACCGCCTTCTGTCGCAGTTGTACTCGTCGTAGTAATAGAAACACCAGCGGTATCATCGTCCTTATTGCTGAGGCTAACATCCGCTGCATCTAGCTTATAATTCGGATCGGTGCTAACAGCAAGCGCTGTGACTATTTTGTAATCAATATTGCCGTCAACAATGCTATCGTCAACCCCTGTTACTGTCACCGGCAGCGGTGTATTCCAGTTAGCAGGAGTGAAAGTTAAGCTATTAGTCGAAACTGTTCCCTCGGCAACATTGTCACTGGTCAAACCGATAGTCACATCAGCAGTCGGCTTAGTATTCAAAACCACAGTAAAGTTAGCCTTTGTGCCAGATTCACCAGTAGTTAATCCCGCCGTCGGATTCACCGTAATTCCCGGACTTTCATTGTCACTGTTGGTGACGATGACATCTTCAGGATCGAGGTTAGTGTAATTAACATCGGTACTCACAGCAGCAGCCGTGACAATTTTGTAAGGTTTAGGGCCATCAGCTACTAAATCGTTAACACCACTCACCGTTATTGTTTGCGGTTGATTGTAGTTAGCAGGAGTGAAAGTTAAGCTATTAGTTGAAACTGTTCCTTCTGCAACATTGTCACTCCTCAAACCGATGGTAACGTCAGCAGTAGGTTGAGCGTTGAGTTTGACTGTAAATTCTGCTTTGCCACCAACTTCACTTGTAGTCAATCCCGATATTGGGTTAACTGTGAAACCGGCAGTGTCATCATTAGTAATAGTTGTGGTAGCAGTAGCAGTGGTAATTGTCGGTGTTACGCCTGGGCTGGTGGGATTTGACAGGGTGACGGCAATAGTTTCGTCCGGTTCAACTAGGGTGTCGCCTAATACATCGAGAGTAATAGTTTTGGATGTTTCATCGGCGGCAAAATTAATGGTGCCAGTAACAGCAGTTGCCCCTGAAGTGCCACCGATGTTGTTGTAATCGCTGATGTTTGTAGCTGTGCCGGCGATCGTATAATTGACACTACTTGCCCCGCCTGTGTTGCCGCTGCGAGTCGCAGTGAAAGTCAGAGGTTTTGTGCCGCTATTGCCTTCGGGAATGCTGGCAGTACCAGCGGCAACGGCATAAGAAACAGTACCGTTTGCTGCAATATTTAATGTTGTTTGTTTGGTTGTACCTGCAATGCCTCCGGTGATTGCGCCAAAGTTGAGGATTGCGGTTTCGGCGGTTTCAGGGAGATTGTCAGGTTTGATAGTAACTGCAATATCCTGAGTGAGAGTAGTAGTGCCGGCGGGGAATGTAATCGAGGTAGGGGAAATAGTGTAGTCTGAATTTTGGGTGGCTGTGCTGCTCTTGTCGATCGCAATTGGTACAGTTACATCGGCAAAAGGAGTGCCGCCGCTGAGGGTAACGGGAATATTAACTACTGTGTCTGTTGTTCCTTCTGTGCCGCTGTAAGTTGCAGCCCCGAAATTAACTGTATTGGGTGTATTCAGCAGAATTGAGACATCTTTAGAGGTAAAGTTCGGCGTAGCTAAATCCAACTTGCCGTCAGCATTAAAATCTCCCGCTGCGATCGAACGGGGAATAGTTCCTACACTAAAATTGACTGCAGTACCAAAACTGCCAGTACCATCTCCCAACAAGACTGAGACATTGTTATCTCCGCCGTTAGACGCGGATAAATCGGTTTTGCCGTCGCCATTAAAGTCCCCCGCAACCACAGATTCGGGAGATGATCCGACACTAAAGTTGGTAGCAGTACCAAAATTACCCGTACCATCCCCCAACAAGACTGAAACATTCTGAGAAAGACTGTTCGATGCAGCGAGATCGAGTTTGCCGTCGCCATTAAAGTCGCCTGTAACGACAAAGTGCTTCCCTGTTCCCGCGCTAAAGTTAACGGGGGCGCTAAAGTTGCCCGTACCATCTCCTAACAAAACTGAAATATTGTTAGTGGCGCTATTGTTCGAGGTGACTAAATCGAGTTTGCCGTCGCCGTTCAAGTCGGCTGTGGCAATAGTAAGAGATGCTCCTGTATTAATGGTAGCGGGAGTGCTAAAGCTACCGGTATCGTCTCCCAAAAGAATTGAAAGGTTGTTGCCACTCAAAGGGGCTGTGGCTAAATCTAACTTGCTATCTCCATTAAAGTCGCCCGCTGCGATTGATCGAGGATTTATCCCTTGACCTAAGTTGGTAGGATTGCCAAAAGTGCCAGTACCTGTCCCCAGCCGGATGGAAATGAAATTGCCATTAGCGCCACTGAGAGGATTCGCTACAGCTAAATCGAGTTTGCTGTCTCCATTAAAGTCGCGCACTGCAATGGAATTGGGAATCTCGTTACCGGGGTTAAATAAGTTAGTAGCAGTACCAAAGCTGCCCGTACCTGTCCCCAACAATATGGAAATATCTCTGGAGTTGAGGTTGAGCACGGCTAAGTCGGGGAAACCATCGCTGTTAAAGTCGCCCGTATCAATCGAAACAGGAGTTGCCGTCGGCGAAAAGCCCGCACTAAAGTTAGTAGCCGTACTGAAGCTGGAGAGAACGTGGCTGTAAGCCGCCAGCACTTCTGGCCGAAATACTAAAGGTGTGGCAATTTTCCCTGATGTTACTTCTAGGAACCAGTCGCCGCCTTTTGCTGCACTTCCGGTGAGGTTTTGCGAAGCAGCAACACTAGCGCCGGTTAACTCACTCAGGCGTTTGACAAATGCTTTACCTGTCTCGCCTGCTGCTACGTTGCACCCGTACAAAAGAATGTGAGGTCGATTGTTGGGGATTGAGTCGGTTCGTGGCGAAAACCACTGCTGTAGAGAATTCCGATCGCACTCTATATCATCTAAACTAAAGCGAACGTCGGCCAGTTGCAAGCTGCCTGGACTGCCGTGAGAAATGATGTGAATGCTGTCAATATTGGTACGAAGAGCTAAAATTTCAGTAATTTGGTCGATCGCATCTTTATTCCCATCCAAAACGACTACTTCTGTACCCGGTTTTATCCCGGCAATCAAACTTTGATAATCTTCAACTTGAGTGTCGATAAAGGCGATCGCACTTGGTGAAACTTGATTATTTAAATTTGGCATACTGCACCTACTGGGGGTTAAAAAAATACAAAAACTCCGCTATTTCGTGACTGGCGTCCGAAACTATCTATCAATTTTTATTTATAGAGACACACCCTTTCTCCGTACAAACCCGGTGAGTCCTCATCTTTTGTCGTAACCATAACAGTTTTTTTACAGAAAATATGTAAATTTTTCTTAAAAAATACCTGGTTAATTAAAATTTTGATAAAGATATGGAAAATACTTAAGTATTATTACTGTAACGAATGCTAGATTGATTTACCACAAATATTTGTGAAACGTAAGTACAATTGTACAGAAATTTCAAACTCAGCAATTTTGATACATACTTTAGGGTGCGTCAGCAATTAGTCGTGCAGAAAATACACTCTTCTAACGCACCTACGAAACTTGTGACTAGCCCAAGGTCCCATCTATCCCCGCTAAAATCTCATCCGCTTGCCCGCACAAAGCAGCGTGACAGCAACCGTTACTCGCCAACAATCCCCCCCACTGACTCACATCTCCCCGGTTATATTGCAAAGTAGAACCGTCAAAACGAGTAAATCGGCCGCCCGCTTCAGTCAAAATTAATTCCGGCGCCGCTAAATCCCAATCTTTAGGCGCAGACTTTCCCGAAAGCGCAATATAAACATCAGCCTTTTGTTCCACAATAGTTGCAATTTTACAGCCGATACTACCGACAGCTATTTGATTTTGACAAGGCAGTTTTTGTAACAATTGATTAAAGCGATCGCCCCGGTGACTGCGGCTGGTTACTATAGATAAATCTGCCACTATATTTCGCGCCGAAACCTGCAATTTGACCGTAGAACCGTCCCGACTTTCCATAAAAGCACCCGCATCGCGGATTGCGTAATAAATCTTTTGCTGTTCGGGCCAAGCCACAACTGCCAATACCGGTCTTCCCTCGAACGCTAAAGCAATGTGAACGGCAAATTCACCTGTCCTGTCAATAAAATCTCGCGTTCCATCCAAAGGGTCAATAATCCAAACCCAACTTTGACGTAAGGGAATTTGACCGTTTTTTTCTAAATAAGATTTGTAAGTTTCTTCGCTGAGATAGCCAAATTCTGCATTCCCTAAAGCCGACTGCAATTCGTCGAGAATGTAAGAGTTGACAGCGACATCGGCGGCGGTGACGGGGCCATCTTTTTTCTCTTGGATGTCGAGGTTAGGAGTGTTGGAATCCTGCCGATAATAGGATTGTAGGATATCTGATGCACTCCAGGCGATCGATCGGGCAATTTCGCTGATTTCTTCGAGAGTTTTCATGAATTTATTTTTTTTTGAACCGCAGATAAACGCCGATTAACCCAGACTTCTGTAGGGCCGGTGCCCCCGTGCCCGCCCCTTACTCGTTCCCAGGCTCTGCCTGGGAATGCCTACCCGGAGGCTCTGCCTCCTTCTTCCTGTTTACTCGTTCCCAGGCTCTGCCTGGGAATGCCTACCCGGAGGCTCTGCCTCCTTCTTCCTGTTGGCAAAATCTGGAGCCGAGCCTTCCTTTTCCTATTAGTAGAATCGGAGGCAGAGCCTCTAGATATGCGTTACCAGGCAGAGCCTAGTAACGAGAGAACGAGAGAACGAGACATCTTTTATTCTCTTAGTCCGCGTAGGCGGACTTTGTATGTGTAGCAGCGAATTATATTCGCCCGCTTGATAATTACCAATTAATATGAGGATATTTCCATTCATAATAATTAGGAAACACAAAATTAGTAAACGAAACCGAAATACTAACCTCCAATGATTTTACATGATGCCACCAACCAACAGGAATAAAGATAGCCTCTCCCGGTTCCAAAATGACTTCAATAATTTTCGCATCTCTGTAAAGCGGGTATTTGTCATAATCGGGATTTTCGCCATCCACCTTGCTAAAAACTCCGACGTGATTGTAAAGCAGAGGTGTTTGTTGGGGAGAAATCAACTTAATTAGTTTGCGACCCGACACTTGAGCTAAAATTAAATTAACTGGGTCATGGTGCAGCGGTGTAATCGTGCCTTTCGGGCCGAACCAAAAGAAAACTCTGCCTTTTGTATCCGTTGGATTGAGGTATTCTGGGAATATTTCAATGTCGTTGAATAGGGGTTTAAATTCCTCTCTTTCAAGAGTTTGGTTATTAGCAACCATGTAGTAGTCGTTGCTAGGCCCGCCCTTGACCACCATCTCTACATATTTGCGGAACAAAACAATTTTTTTGTGATTTTCTATCTTGATTTCGTAATTCGGGTCGGAATTGCGGTTGGCTTGAATTTGCACCTCTGCATCGCCATATTTTTCTTGCAAATACTCCGGCGTCCACAACTGCAATGCTTTCCAGTTGTGCATGATATTGGTAATAATTACTGGAGTATTTTTGGCGTAGTAATTTTCGAGGAAATACTCTCTGGAAAGGCTGCTTTTGCGTTCGATTGTGCCAAATTTGGAAGACAATGCAGCTAATTGATTGTTAATCCTGAGATGCGATTCTAATTTCTGCAATAACTGCACGTAATGGCTACCTGCTTGGAAGTAGGGATGAGAGGATATTTCCCTCACTTCTGCGGTGGCTGTTTCCGCATCTATGCCGGTATTTATTAAGGCTTGAATGATTTCGGCGTCGGGTTGATTTAATAATTTGTTGGCCGCCACCCACTGTTTCATATTGTCGGGGACTTCTTGTTTGCTTGGGGTGAGTAGATTTGGCAAGTTTTGTGTCAGCCATTCTAGGTTAACTTGCTGTTGTTCTGTTAGGGTAATCCGCAAAGGGGGAAGGGTGATAGTTAGGGGTTGGGTGTCAGACATGATTCGGGTATGTTGTTGTGGGACTCTTTGGTTTGGTTTGAGGTTGTTTTACTAATATAGCAATTTTAACGAACCGCGAAGGCGCTAAGGGCGCGAAGGAAGAGAGGGAAGGAGTTGACAATTTTTGTCAAGGTTGTTATTAGGATTTTAACTTAACAGGTGTTGCCAGTTCAAGTTTTCTAGCTGGGAGGGGTTTTCCCCGGATACTTTGGTTAATTTTAATTGAAAATTAACTCTTATTCATCCAGTCGCGGGTTCCGAAGTTTTTGCAGGAATGGGAAGCGATTTTAGCTGCTGCGGTGAGAGTATCTGTAAAGTTGTTATTTTGCAAAATGTAGTGACAGAAAGCGCCGTGAAAGATGTCGCCGGCGCCTAAAGTGTCTGTGGCTTGGATTTGAGGTATTTCTATAGTGCCGTAACTGCCATTGCTGAGGTATAAAATTGATTTTTCGCCGCGAGTGATGGCAATATGGGAAATTCCGGCTGCTGACAGGTAAGCAAAGACTTGTTCGGAATTGTCGCAGTTGGGGGGATGAAAGTTATCCGAACATACAGCCCATTCAACGAAAGGCAATATTTCCTCTAATCCGGGTTTCCAACTGCCGCCGTCGAGGAGAATGGGAATGTTTTTTGACTTGGCAAGTTGAGCAATTTCTTGGCTGGCTGCGATTTGATGTCCGTCAAGCAGTACAATATTAACTGATGTTAAAATATCCGGGTTAATTGCTTGACGGTCAACCTGAGATTTAGTAGCATTAATCGAAATTACCGATCGATCGCCCGTTGCTTCAGTTACAATAATCGAGGAAACTGGCGGCGAGTGCGATCGCCCCGGTTCCAAATCGATTATCCTGACATTATACTCCGCTAAGTCTGCACGAATTAATTGGGCGATCGCGTGAGTACCCAAAACACCAGCCCATACCGCCGCATTCCCCAAATAGCTAAAAGTGACCGCAGCATTTGCCGCAGGCCCGCCCGCAGCAATGGTACAATCAGAAGCAACAACTTTCTGATTTTCCCCCGGAGGCTTCTGGGCCAAATAAACTAAATCTAAAGTCGCCAATCCCAAAAACAATCCCGTTTTCATATCTTCTTAAATGTGTGGCATGGGCCTGTGACATGGGCGTCCCGCCCGTGTCCCATCGTTAAAAAATCCAATCTTAAAATGCAAGCAAATCCCAATACAGGAACACTTTACATCGTAGGAACCCCGATCGGCAACCTCGAAGACATGACCTTTCGCGCCATCAAAATCTTGCAAACAGTAGACTTCATCGCCGCCGAAGATACCCGCCATACAGGCAAACTTTTGCAACATTTCCAAATCAAAACCCCCCAAATCAGCTATCACGAACACAACCAACAGCAGCGACTGCCCGAACTCCTCGACAAACTGCATTTAGGCAAAGATATCGCCCTCGTCACCGATGCCGGAATGCCGGGAATTTCTGACCCCGGATACGAGTTAGTGAAAGCTTGCGCCGATGCTAATATTAACATTATTCCGATTCCCGGCCCGACCGCCTGCATAGTTGGCATAACTGCATCAGGATTACCCACAGAGAGATTTGTATTTGAAGGATTCTTACCCGTGAAAGGTCAAGAACGCCAACAAAGTTTAGAAGCTTTGCAAATAGAATCCCGCACTATAATATTATACGAATCTCCCCACCGATTGCGACAAACTTTACAAGATTTAGCAAATAGTTTGGGAAGCGACAGACAGATTGTGCTGGCAAGAGAATTAACTAAAATGCACGAAGAGTTTTGGCGTGGTAGTATAGAAAGTGCGATCGAACTTTACACCAATCGCGAACCCCAGGGAGAATTTACCCTCGTAATAGCCGGCATTCAAACAGCCGCCCCAATATTTTCCGAAGACGCAATTAAAGCAGAATTGCAAACATTAATTGCCGAAGGCATAAGTCGTTCCCAAGCCAGCCGCCAGCTAGCGCAACAAACATCCCTCCCCCGCCGCCAAATCTACCAACTCGCCCTCACAATAGGCGACAATGAATCACTAGAACAACCCGTGGAGACTTGTGAATAACTCTCTTCTCTTCTCCTCTGCGCCCTCTGCGCCCTCTGCGGTTAAATAAAAAAAGCTAGATACTCACACTCAGAATTATATGGTACGCGGAAACTACGATCGACAAAAACCATATTTACGCAACCCCCACATCAACAAACCAATCGCCGAAATCTATGCAGACTTAGACGCCTTTAGCTGGGAGATATTTGAAGACCAACCCCACCGCTTCGATACCGTCAGTTTCTACGTCTTGCTTCCCCCACTATTTTACGAAGGGCGTTTCATCAAAGGAATTTACTTCAGCGAAGGAGTCGAACTAATAAACAAACTATTTCCCCAACTTTCCTCAGTATTTTTCTCCTTCACCTATTCCCCCGGAATCTCCTACTCCTGGGCCCCCATAGCTGACGCCTACTCCAGTTTATACAAAAACCCGCAGCGAGAAAAGTGGTTTCGCGAAACTTATGTCGATCGCGCCCACAAACCAATCATACCACTGCAAGACACCGACTTCATCAACGAATACTTAATTTCCCCGCGCAACGTCCCCGCCAAAGACATCGACTTGCTAGCCGTCGCGCGAATTTCCGAAGAAAAAAATTTGCCAATCATAGCCAAGGCCTTAAAAGTTTACCGCCAAAAATATCCGCAAAAACCGATAAAACTAACAGTAGTCACCGGCCACGAATTTGATGCTAGCAACCTGAAAACTCTCGACGAGTACGCATTAAAAGAATGGCGACAAGTCGAGGAAATTTTAACCAATCCCTCCGACTACATTAACTTAGTGCCCAGAGTTGACTACTACAGCGAAATACCCACATATTATTCGCGAGCCCAAGCATTCGTCCTCGGTTCCCTCCTCGAAGGAAAAAACCGAGGAATTACCGAAGCCATGAGTTGCAACGTACCAGTAATTTGTTTTGAAGAATTTAACCAATACGCCAGAGGAAACTCGCCAGTTTTCCCGGAAGGTGCGGGTCTTTACGCCAAATTTGACCCAGAATCTCTCGCAGATACTATATATACAGTATTGGAAAATCAAACAGAATTCAAACCGCGATATCAGTATTTAAAGCATTGCGGGCGCAAGAACTTTTTCAATACTTGTATAGACAGTTTTCCTTACTACCAGCACAACATTCCCGACTACAAGCCCGGAGATGCGATTAACAATTTGTGGCTAGATTTAGCAGTTCAACAAAATTATCAAGTTAGTTTGAATAGCTTTTTGTACGGAGGTTCTCCATTGTCTCATATTCGCGGGATAAATGCGATTGGGCACAATCTCGGCGAGTTAACAAAATTCAAATGACAGATGATATACTGCTGTTCTTATTCACCATCGTCGTAAATTTTTTACCCCACCCCAACCCTCCCCTTATCAAGGGGAGGGAGTAAGAAATTTACAAATGATTTAGGATTGCTATAAGACCGAATTAGCAGTTTAATGGACATCAACACCAAAAAAGAAGAATTTAGCTATGCCTACATTTACGCCATTGCCTCAGCAGCAGGGTGCATCTGCCAGCGAACAACTACTCCTCTAGACAAGCTGGGTGTAGACCTAATTATCACGGGAATAGCAGCATCAGGTTTACCAAACTTTCCCATTCTTTACATTCAAGTCATATGAATGTCACAATAAAGGATATTGAATTGCTCAAAAATCTCCAACCTCAGCAAATCAGCTACTACTTAGAAGCAAAAGGTTGGAAACAAGCACAACAAATTGACAGCCGCGCTATTATTTGGACAAGCAGCGATATCAAGCACGAAGCCCCTCAAATCGTTCTACCTTTAAATTCCACTCTTCCTGACTTTCCCGTGTCAATGAACTTGATGCTAGAGACATTGGAGCTCATCGAGAATCGCTCTCAAATAGAAATTTTAGCCGACTTAATTACCGGAATTCCCAATACAACCATTCAGGGAGTCGTGATGCAAATTCAAACTCCCAATGCCGACAAATTAAGCGGCGAAATTACATTGTTAGGTGTCATTGCCGACAAACTGCGGAAAATTCAAACCTCACTTGCAGACAAAGATTACATCCTCGCAATCAAAGCTTATCAAGAACGCTTGCCTTTCCTCTGTACGGGAGATTTAATCAAAGAAAATCAAACCTTTACCCTCAAAAATCCCCGCAATTTTACTTTAGATGATTTGTAATATCATGTCCGCTAGTATAGACGGGGCGGGTTTATATAATTTGTCGGTAATTATCAAATATTTCGGCGAACCCGCCCCTACAAAACTTTCCATGCTACAAGTGCGAAATATCCGCAAATATTTTATTCGCCAACATCCTCGCCAAATTCACAGGAACAGCATTGCCGACCATTTTGTATCCATCAGCAATATACTTGTACTTAAAAATAAACTCATCCGGGAAAGTCTGAACTCTCGCGCACTCTCGCACAGAAAGCCGACGGTAAGGCAGAGGCGAATTGGGGTCAAAAATGCGTTTGTCTTTGCCAACCAAAATCATTTTACTAGCTTGAGGATGGAGAGGTGCGTGTCTGCCGCTTGCCTGAATTGTAAAAGAAGGTTCTGACCAACTTCTAACTCGATTGCGTGACATATAAATGCTCGAAAACCCCAAATCCGCACATTCGTGATTTGAGACAGAATCGTGATAATTATCTAATTTACCCTTAACTGACAGTGGCGCGGCCTGCAAATCAAAAATCGCATCTTTCAGCGTCAAAACCTCGGTTCCAGGTTCGGGAAACTCAAAACCAAAACCCAGAGTTTCCCGATAGCCAACAACAATCACCCTTTGCCTATCTTGCGGAACCCCAAAATTTCTAGCATTCAACAACTTGTACGAAATCCGATACCCGATGTCCTCAAACTGCGATAATATATAAGTGAAAGCATCCTTGTTTCTGGGAGCCAAGATACCGCTAACATTCTCAGCTAAAAAAAACAAAGGCTGCTTGTCCCGCACAATTCTGATATACTCCCAGAAAAGTTGACCCCGACTGTCCTCAATCCCTCGTTTAGCCCCGGCTTCACTCCAACTTTGACAAGGAGGCCCGCCGATTATCCCAATACAGTTGGGAATTTCATCAGATTTGATTTTTCTGATATCTCTGCGATCTAAAATAGTTTCAGGATGGTTAAACTCGTAGGTATCCCAAATAGACTTATCATATTCATTCGCCCAAACCGCATTAAAGCCAGCCAAGCGAAAACCCAAATCCAACCCCCCACAACCAGAAAACAGAGAAATAATATCCAAAGCCACCTTTTTTCACCCACAATAAATACAATAAATCAATTATAAACCTCTCTTTTCTTAGATATCTATCTCTTTCTTCTCTCACTCTGCGCCCTCTGCGCCCTCTGCGCCCTCTGCGGTTAATAAAAAAAAATCTAATTCACACACAAACAGAACTTATCATCCTCAATGAATGCAGAATCCATCCTCCAATCCTACCAACACTTCGGCGTCCACCTCGGTCTAGAAAGAATTCACCAAATTCTCCAAAAACTAGACAACCCCCACAAACAAGTACCCATTATCCACATTGCCGGCACCAATGGCAAAGGTTCCGTTTGCGCTTATCTCTCTTCCGTACTCACAGAAGCAGGCTATCGAGTGGGACGCTACACATCCCCGCACTTAATCGATTGGACAGAAAGAATTTGCATCAACCAAAAACCGATTTCCTCAACAGCATTGCAACAGTGTCTAGAACGAGTTGTCGCCGCCACCGAAAACAACACCGAAACTCCCACTCAATTTGAAATAATCACCGCCGCAGCTTGGCTGTATTTCGCCGAACAAAAAACAGACATCGCAGTCATAGAAACTGGATTGGGCGGAAGATTAGACGCGACTAACGTTTGCGAAACACCTCTCGCTAGCGTCATCACTTCTATCAGTCTCGACCACTGGCAAATACTCGGCCCCACCGTCGCCGATATTGCTGGGGAAAAAGCGGGAATTCTTAAAGCAAAATGTCCGGCAGTTATCGGAGAATTGCCAGGATCAGCTAGAATAGTAGTAGAAAAACGCATTCAAGAATTAGACTGTCCGGCAACTTGGGTAAAACCAGCAATAGATTTAGGACAAGGATTCGCAGAATATCAGTTAAATCAAAATGCGGTTAAAATAAAATATCAATTGCCGCTGCTGGGAAAAATTCAACTAATGAATTCAGCAATTGCGATCGCAACTTTGCAAACTCTCCAAAACCAAGGATGGCAAATTTCCCCAACCGCCATCGAAAACGGTATCGCCAAAACCCAATGGCCCGGAAGACTCCAGCAGACAACTTGGAAAAACCGCAATATATTAATTGACGGCGCGCACAACCCCGCCGCCGCTATCGCCCTGCGTGAATATGTCGATCGCCTGAACAATCACCCGTCACCGATTAACTGGGTAATCGGCATTCTTGCGACTAAAGACTGCGATGATATTTTGAAAGCATTACTCAAAAAGGGCGATCGACTTTACCTAGTACCCGTACCCGATCAAAACTCATCATCCCCCGCAGAATTAGCCACCCTAGCTCAAATTATCTGCCCGGAATTAACACTCTGTCAAGCCTTCTCCGACTTAACAACGGCCTTAGACGCTGCTGTTACAGGCGACAACCTAACAATCCTTTGCGGTTCCCTTTATCTCGTCGGCTATTTTCTGCAACAACAACAATCCCAAGCTTAAACGCATCAGAATTGTGTTTCTTCCTCAGTAAAGATAGGAGGCCACAATTCCGAAACGGGCAATTCCCAACCGGGAAAAAGTTCTGCTACTGTTAAGATATCACCATTTCCTAAAACAGTCGGTTCACCTGTAGAGCGATAAATAGTCACTGTTTCTTCATCAGGATCGATCATAATTCCGACGATCGCACCCAATTCTATAAACTTCAAAACCTTGGTTTCTATAAGCTTAATGCGATCGCTCAAAGATTTAATCTCAACCACCAAATCGGGGACAAATTCTCCAAAATAACGCGGACTTTGGCGCAAGCGGGCGGCCCGCACAAAAGAAACATCCGGTGCTTTGACATTCGTATCCGGCATGATGAAACCGCCTGCGGAGTCAAAGACTCTCCCCAAGCGACGGGGATAAACCCAGTTACCCAGCAAGCGAATCAAAATACTGCTGATTTCACTGGATACGATGTCTGATGGCCCCACAATTGAAAGTCTCCCGTCTTCTAGTTCAATTTTGTAATCTAAACCCGCTTCGGAAAAAAGGGTTTGAACTTGGTTTAAATCTTTGAGTGTCATCGCTGGCATAAGAATTTTCTCCTATTCCGATCTGAGCTTTGATTTTAACACGAGTCAAATTTCTGAATATTTGAGGAATTCAGGCTATATTCCTACAAATCATCAATCAAGCTCAATTGAGAAAGGATCTCGCACGGGATAAAGAAACCCGGTTTCTGGAATGAGCGATCGTTCTTATCAACAAACATTTACCTCTAAAACAGTCGAGATTGACTTATCCAGAGTTCTCCTCCGACTCCGGGTTGTGAAGAGGCGGTAATTTAATTATTTAATAACTTAAAAGCTTATATCTGCTTATATATATGGTGGCACAGATTCCCATTATTTAATAATACGTCAAGTAGCATAAAAAAGCAAGAGGCGATCTCAAAAAAAATTAATGCCCAATGCCCAATGCCCAATTTTTGTTACAATACAAGTGAGTTTAGAAAAATTTAGAGATAGAAGTTTATGAGCAGCCTTATATCGGTGCAAACGCTAATTGAATATATAGAAGCTTTGCCAGCCCAAGAGCAAACTTTACTATTTGACGAGCTTTTCAGGCGAAACATAATCAAGCAGCGTCAGGAAAACATCGATTCTACAGTCAAGGTAGCTGTTGACTCGGCGAGGTGGCAAGAAGCACTAGAAAAGTTCCTCCAGGAAAACACCAAGGATAGAGTAAACATGGCCAAATTTTTTGAGGCGGTTCGCAAAGCAGAGCCGCTTATCATTGGAGAAAGAGAAAAGCCGCGCCAGGAAAACACCAAGGAGACAGTCAAGACAAAAACACTCTTAACAGGTAACGCTACCTGCGACATTCGCGCAGCCGATCGCACTAACTCTGGGGGCGACCTCGACAGCTCAAAGGCTCACGTAATCATTAAAAACGAATCAGACAGAACAGTCAGTGCAGCGTTGCTGGGATGGCCAGAATGTAAAGCTTTTGGCGAGACGCGATCGCAAGCACTGCAAAACCTTCACGAATTAGTAAATGCCCAGCTAGCCGAAGCAGAAATCGTCTCTGTCAAACTCACGAATAGTCGATCGAACAATCCTTGGGTGAGCTTAGCTGGTAAGTATGAAAACGATCCGCATTACGATGAGGTATTGGCACACATAGAAGAATATCGCCGCGAACTCGATGCAGAAACCGAAGCTTATTATAGTCAAATTGACGCTGCGGTTGAGACCAAATGAGCCGATACATACTTGATACGGATTGTTTCTCCCTTTGGCAACAGAATCATCCAATGATGGTGCAGCGAGTCGAGGTTAACGCAGAAAACCTTGCTGTAACTATCGTAACCGTAGAGGAAGTAATTCGCGGCAGGTTCAATGTTATCAGACAGGCTTCTGAACCTTCGCAAGCGGACAAATTAGTCTTGGCTTACACCAGGTTAGGGGATACATTAGATGATTTCAAAAATCTCAACATTCTGAAATTTGACCAGAATGCTTTCACTATTTACACTGAGTTCCGTCGTCAAAAAATACGTATCGGCACGCAAGATTTGCGGATTGCTGCTATTGTACTTGCTAATAATGCTATCCTCGTTACGCGCAACTACCGAGATTTTTCGCAAGTGCCTGATTTAGTGCAGGAAGACTGGACTATTCAACCTTAAAAGCAAGCGCGATTGCTAATCGTAGGGTGCGTCGCCATCGAATTTTTCGCGATGATTGGAAGCTCTGCGAGGCGACGCACCTTACATTTAAAAGCTAATATATGCCTATATATGGCGACACAGATTTCCATTATTTAATAATACGTCAAGTAGCCCAAAAAAGCAAGAGGCGAGATCAAAAAAAATCCCGCCCCAGCTTCAATTAAAAACTACCTTTGATCCCAAGCCTTAGCCGCATCAGCAACAGCTTGGTCTACCGACTTCTCATCCAACATTGCCGCCTGCAAATTGTCATAAATCGCCTTTTGCAGCTTCTTAACATCCTTTAAAGGCGGAATCAATAGCTCGGCGGAACTCAACCCAGAAGCACTAACAACCCGAGCTCGATCGGCAGCAGGAGCATCAGTCGGAACATTCTTAAAATAATCGTCCTGCAAAGCCTCAACCGTAGAAGGCAAAACATTAGCAGCCTTAGCAAAAGCCAACTGATTTTGAGAATTAGTCACGTACAAAGCAAACTTGACAGCATCATCAGGACGCTTGCTGTCGCGGGGCACAACCAAATTCATCACCGCCACAGTCTTCTTGCCTGTTTCCCCCGTAATTTGAGGCGCAGCAGCCGAAACAGCACCAATACTCGGAGCATTCTCAGCAATCGCTTTCAAAAACTGAGGCCCGGAAGCTAAAAAAGTAGTTTCCCCAGCTTGATAAAGCTCGATCGCCCTACGATGTCCCTGCACCAAAACATCCTGTGGCAAAAGTCCGCCCTTGTACAAATCCACCCAATACTGAAAAACAGCTTTGCCCTTAGCAGTATTAAAAGCCGCCTTGCCTTTAGCGTCAACCAAAGGCACACCCATCTGCACGAAAGATTGCAAAACCTCCGCCGAATCTTCCGGCACAAAAGTCACAAAAAAAGCAAACTTACCAGTCTTCTCCTTCACCTGCTTCGCAACCTGTGCCAACTCGGCATAAGTAGCAGGAGGCTTAGCAATTCCAGCCTTCTTTAACAACTCCGTATTGTAAATTGTCACCCCAGTCGTGAGATACCAAGGAATGCCAAAAGTCTTGCCGTCGAGTACACTAGCTTTCCAGATATTTGGGAGATAGAGCTCACGAACTTGCTGCGGAATCCGAGAATCCAAATCCAGCCAAGCATTGCGTCCCGCCAACAGCGAAGCAAAATCGGGGTTTAGGTTCACCACATCCGGCGCAGTTTTCGCCGAAACAGCCCCCAAAATCTTGCTTTCCATCGCCGACCAAGGAACGTCCACCCAACGCACCTTCACCCCCGGATTTTCCGCTTCAAAACCGGCGATCGTCTTGTTGAAATACTCAGTAAACTGAGGTTGAAGCTGCATAGTCCAGAACTCGATTTCCTGCGTATTATTTGCCTGGGAATTAACAGCCGGCTTGCTGCAACTCACCACCGCAGACAGCAGCAGCCCCACCAGCCCAAAAACAGCAAAAAGTTGCCAAGATTTACGTTTCATAGAATAAAATTTGAGAGTTATGGGAACCGTCAGACAAAAAAGCGCTCCCCCGAATCAAGCGCGATGAGTCAGTAACAGAGTTTTGTACCTGGGTTCAGGAGCGAGATAGTCTGTTTTTGTGCAGAATCGGCGGGTTTTCGGTCGATCGAGCTGGAATTTATTGACATTCTCCGCAGAATAGCTATTGTCAAGTAAATTGGATAGCATAAAATCGGAACTAGCGATCGCGCAACACAGACTGAGCTGCGTAGCTACGGCGGGATACCGAGATTACAGCACTCTGGCGGCAGTTGGAAACCAACCCTCCAACAGGCCTGCGCGCTGAATCAGGCTGGCCAACTACAAAAGAAAAAAATAGCAATTATCGGCGACCCAATCACATGGTTAACTTTTTCAAAGGTCTACTTTCCCAACGCCAGCCAGGAATCGGGCTCGAAATAGCCCCAGACCGCATCAACATCATTCAGCTCGAAAAGAAAGGTCAGGCATTAAAATTAGGCATCCTAGCCTCAATAGAAGTTCCAGAAGACTATATACAAGAAGGACAAATAGTCGATCCGCCGGGAATGGCAGAACTAATACGTACCGTCCTCGCCGAAAACAAAATCAAAGCCAAGCGAGTAGCCACAGCCATTCCTGGCCGTGAAGCCGTCATCCGCCTCATCCCAGTTCCTGCAGAGCTCAACGAAGAAGAACTGCGGGATTACATGAACGCAGAAGCAGGACTCTACTTGCCGTTTCCCAGAGAAGACGCCGACGTAGACTATCAAAAAATAGGCCTATTTGTAGATGACGACGGAGTAGAAAAAGTGCAAGTCGTGTTAGTAGCAACCCGCAGAGAAGTTACCGACACATACATCGAAACCTTCAAAGAAGCCGGACTGGTTATAGACGTACTAGAAGTAACCAGTTTTGCCCTAATCCGCACCCTCAAAGACCAACTGCAACAATTTTCCTCCCAAGAAGCAGCAGTTCTCACTGCCATAGAATTTGACAGCACCGAGTTAGCTATAGTAGTGGACGGCATACCTCAGTTCAACCGTACCATCCCGATCGGCACCTACCAAATCCAGACCGCCCTCAACCAAGCCATGAACCTGCCACCAACCAGAGACACCAGCGAACTGCAAGGCATGACCCTGCCAGTCACAGATACAATGGGCGCATCAGGAGACGCTAATCCGGGAACAAATGCGATGATTAAAGTATTAGGAGAACTAGCAGACGAACTGCGCCGCTCAGTAGACTTTTACCTCAATCAGAGCGAAGAACTCGAAGTAGCGCAACTGCTGCTAGCAGGCCCGGGAGCTGCGATCGGCAAACTAGACGAATTTTTTATGCAAAGATTAAGCTTGCCCGCATCTCAAGTCGATCCCATCGAAACCCTAGGACTCGAAATCAGCCAAGAAATTACCCCAGAACAGCGAGCAGGTTTAGGAGTCGCCCTAGGTTTAGGACTAAGGGAGGTTATGTGACCTAACAGTTTTAGATGAGAGAAAAACCGAGGTGAGAATTTTAGGTAAAAACCCCTTCCAAAAGAAGAAGGCAGAAAGCAGAAGGTAGAATATTGGAGGTAGAAGGTAGAAGGTAAAAGGTAGAATATATCTGAGGTAGAAGCAGCCCCTTCCTTCAGTAGAAGGCAAAAAGTTGTTTCTTTCTTCCCTAAATAAATCCTTCACTTGTACCAGCAATCTTGGGCTCTGTCTAAAATCTAAAATTTCAAATTTAAATCTATAGCAACAGCCAAGAGAGTTGGGACATTCTTAATTGCTCAAACATAAGCGGTCGATCACTTTTTTCTTCTACCTTGTGCCTTCTTCCTTCTACCTTGTGCCTTCTGCCTTCTCCCTTCTGCTAAAAAATCGAGTGAAGCCATGTACAGCCTAGATATTAATTTTCTCAACGACCGTCCGGACTACAAACCCGTTGCAGCAGCCAAAAGCTCAGCTAAAAAAAGTTCCGGTGGAGCAAAAGACCAACTGCCCATATATGGGGCAGTGCTGTTTGCCTTTGGCATCAACGCCGCAGTCATGGGCGCCTGGTGGTTGGCGACTAACGAAAATACCAGCTTGACCAAAAAACAAGAAGCCATCGACCAAGAACTTGCCAAGTTGAACACTCAAGCCAACACCATCAAAGCCATCAACGCCGAAACCGACCAAGTTACCGCCGAATACAAAGCATTAGCCGGAGTATTCGACCAAATTAAACCTTGGTCGGCGATGCTGCAAGACCTGAGTGTCCGCACTCCCGCCGGAGTGCAAATTGCCAAAATCGAGCAAATCGACCCGAGTCCCTCCCCCGTTGCAGCAGCACCCCCACCCCCCGCAGCCACCCCCGCAGCCAGCCCGTCCCCAGGGGCGAGTCCGTCCCCAGCCAGCCCTACCCCGGCTGCCGCTCCTCCCCCGCCCGTCGTCCCCCAGCAGGCAGCAAAAGTACAAATTTCAGGGATAGCCAGTACCTTTGCTCAAGTTAACGACTTTATGTTGCTAGTCCAGCGCTCTCCTTTCTTCCTCAATACTGACACCAGACTGCTAGCAGCGACCTTAAAAGACAACCCGGCACAAGTACAATTGCGGAACCAAAGTGCAGCAGGAGTAACAGAACTTCCCAAACTGCGGAAAGTGGTGGAATATAAAATTGAAACGACGCTCAGCCCGACGGGGGCCTCCGAGTTGCTCCCCGAGCTGCGGAGCAAGCAAGCAGACGGGCTAGCAATACGGATAGAAACACTTCAAGAAAAAGGAGTGCTAGAACCACAAAAACCAGAGGTGAAAAAACAATGACAGCAAATCAGTTTATTCCCAGCGGCGCACAAGCAGAAGAGACAGGGGCTCAGGAAATATTCGGCATTAAGCTGACCCCCCAAGTCCAAGCAATCGGCATCGCGGTTCTCGGCCTCCTCATTGCCGGCGGCCTCGGCTACCAGTTCGTACTTCCCGAATTCCAAAAAAGCGACGCATTCAAGCAAAAACTTAGGGAAAGCGAGCAAACGCAACAGCAATTGCAAACTCAAATTCAAAAAAAGGCAGAAGCAGAAGCAAAGCAAGAAGAAGCAAAACAGCGCCGGGCCAACGTGACGGCAATGTTTGCCAGCGACGCCAGCGCCAACACGATTTTGCTGGACATGACCCAGCTCGTTAATAGAATCAACGCCGGCGTGCAAGGAGATGACTTCAAGGCTAAAATTACCAAATTTGAGCCGGATATGCCCCCAGCAACCGCCGCGCCGGGAACTGTAGACCCTGATATTCTGGCAGATACCTCCTTCGGGCCGTCCCTGGCTGGCAAGCTCAGACGCAAAAAATTTAAGGTAGAGTTTGAAGGCACTTTCGCTCAAACCCGCAATTTTATGCGTAACTTGGAGTTGATGCAGTCGCTGTTGGTAGTGAAGAATTTGAGATCGGAATTGCTACCATCAACTGGGGCAATTCAAGTTGACTTTTTGAAAGGGAAAATAGTTCCTGTGGAGCAGCCGCCAACTCAAATTAAAACCGCTTTTGAATTGCACGCGCTGCTGCCGTTAAAGCAAGAAGAAAAACCGCCAACTCCGGCTCCGAGTCCTGGTGCTAAGTAGCGGTAGTTTGGCGGATAGATATAGCCTTTCGAGCTCTCATATGAGGTACTCATGGGCATAGGGCATAGGGCATAGGGCATAGGGCATACCTCACCACGCTTGAGAACCGCTATATTAGCTATTGTTCCCAACTTGCTCTTTCACAAGAAAGGAGAAGGCAGAAGGTTGAATTTTGAAGATTGAAGGTAGAAGTCAAAAAATTATGAAGGCCACAAAAATATTTTTTATATGGCACTCAACAATTTGCTCTAAAACCTAATTTCTTCTAATACCAGTTTCTCAAAGTAATGGAACTGTATAGCAATCCTTGTAGGAGTCGTAATTTTTTTACCCCACCCCAACCGTCCCCTTACAAAGGGGAGGGAGTAAGAAGTACACAAATGATGCGAGGATTGCTGTAGGATAGTTTCTAACCCTTATGTCATCAGTTATTCCCAATCGAAAATCGCCAATCGAAAAGGGCATAACTTCTCCTTTCAAAAAGGCTCGAACCCTTGAATATTTTAGTCAGTTTAGCAGCTAGCGACAAAAGACTGCGAACAACAAATAAATAACAAAGTGTAGTTGAGGAGAGAACGTGAAACAGCATCTACGGTTAAGTGGAGGACTCTTATGCAGCGTTGCAGGAGTTCTGATCGCGCAAGCCCCCGTCTCGGCAGCGCCGACTCAAGTCACAGGAGTGCAAGTAAGTCAAGGTAATAATGGCGTAAATATTGTCATGGCGACAGAAAAGGGCGATCGCCCGCAAGTTTTCGCCATCAATAACGGCAATACTTACCAAGCCACAATTATCAACACCCAGCTCCGCTTACCACAAGGCAACAGCTTCCGTCAAGATAACCCCGCTCCGGGAATTTCTTCCGTAGAAATCACCCAGGTAGAGGCTAACAGCATCCGCGTTGTGGTAGCCGGCACCAACGGAGTTCCCAACGGACAAATTGTTCCGGGACAAGGCCAAAGCATCGTCCTCAGCGTTGCCGGACAGGGTGGCACAGCACAGTCTGCCCAAACTCCACCCCCGCCGCCTCCGGGACTGCCGCTGAGCCAAACAGCTCCCCCGCCGACTCCCCAAGTCCGCACCTCGCAAAACCCAGGCGTGCTGCTGCCAAATCCAGAAGTTACTGTTACCAGAAACGATCGCCCCCCCCTCCCCAGCGAAATACAATCCCAGACAAATCAGGCAGCGCCTTTCCTGCCGCGGGCCGTGGCGCCGCCCTTGGGAGATATCGCAGTGTCTAACATCGCCCCTGGCGTCGGAAATATTGAGCTGAGTTCGGGAGAACGCATCCCCCGCTTGGTGCTGCGGGATGCCCCAGTCCGGGACGTTTTGGCTCTGCTGGCGCGCGCTGCAGGCTTGAACATTGCTTTTACAGGTGGCGGGGCCCCTGCTCAACCGGGCCAGCCCGCAGTGCCTGGTCAGCCAGGAGCCTCCGGGTCAGATGAAGGGCCGAAGATTTCTTTGGACATCGAAAATGAGTCGGTGCAAGATGTCTTTAATTACGTGCTGCGGCTCAGCGGGCTGCAAGCTAACCGCCAGGGGCGGACGATTTTTGTAGGGACTAGCTTGCCGATCGACTCGCGCAATATTATCATTCGGACTCTGCGGCTCAATCAAGTTCGGTCTACGGATGCCGCTAACTTTTTGAGCGCTCAAGGCGCGGAAACTCAACTGCCGATTACTCGGGTGACGATTCAAAGCGTGGGCCAGGGAAATGCGGCGCGGGATGTGGAAATTAGGGAACCCGACATTAAGGCGATCGGCGCTAGGGAAGGCACCGGGCCGCTCTTGCTGAGGGGACTGTCGGTGCTGGCGGATTCTCGGCTCAATTCCATCACTTTGGTGGGCGACCCGCGCAAAGTTGACATGGCTGTGGCTTTCTTGACACAGCTAGATTTGCGCCGCCGTCAAGTAGCTGTCAACGTCAAGGTGATCGATATCAACTTGTCGGGAGACAACAGAACAAATACTAGCTTCTCTTTCGGGATTAATGACAGTTTCTTTGTCAATGACGGCGGGGCGGCGATCGTCAATTTTGGTGGTATTAATCCGCCCAATAGGGATACTACACTGGGGGGCATCGCTAATCGAGCGATTATTGAGAACCGAGACATTCCCCAAGAATTCAGGGATACTCCTTTCTACGATGCGAACGGCCGGCGTATCGTGCCCTTGACAGGTCAATCTCTAGGTCCAGGTCTACCCCCCACCAAAGGTGTGTTCCTCCAGCCGACAGCCCCAGTGACTAATGACCCCACGCGAGTTGGAATTACGGATTACACTCCAGGCTCGGCGACCGGTTCGGGAGCTGCGCTTTTTGGTCAGTTCCCGCTGTTCCAATATCCAAGACGTTTTCTGTCTAACCTGCAGGCCAGTATTACCAGCCAGAATGCCAAAATCCTGACTGACCCGACTCTGGTTGTCCAAGAAGGGGAAACGGCGAATGTGAATATCACCGAAGAAGTGATTACTAACATTCGATCGGAATCGCAGACAACAGCAGGTCAAACTACCAGAACGGTGACGGCAGAAAAAGGCCAGGCAGGTTTGCGCTTGGGAGTGGCGATCGATCGCATCGACGATAACGGTTTTGTCTCTCTGCGAGTCAACCCAATCGTCAGTGCGATCGGCCCGTCTCGACCCCTGAGCACTGGCGCAGGAGAAAATAACAGTATCACCCTGCTGGCTGAGCGCTCTTTGCAGTCGGGGCTAATTCGCCTGCGGGACGGTCAGACTTTGATTTTATCGGGGATTATCCGCGACCAAGACCGGGTTACAGCGACGAAGATTCCGATTTTAGGAGATTTGCCGATTATCGGTTCGCTGTTCAGGAGCACTAATAAGATCAACGAGCGGGCGGAAGTGATTGTATTGCTGACTCCGCAGATTTTGGATGATAGCGATCGATCGAACTTTGGCTACCAAAACAGCATCAGTCCCGACGCGCGCCAAATGTTGCAGCGCAGTCAGCCCGTCCAGCCCAGACAGTAGGCACAAAGGAAAAATGCCTTGCTGTCAACTTTCCATGCTCTTTCCCCTGAGTCCGACAGTCCGACAGTCCGACAGTCCGACAGTCCGACAGGGGTTGAAACCCCTGCCTCAAAGCGAAAGTCCTCTCAAAGAGGACTAAAGAACTCATTAGTCCTCTTGCATAGGACTCTCAATCACTCTTTCAGTCGTCTTCAGACGACTTTCGCTATTAGCCAGGGGTTTCAACCCCTGGCGGGTTTCGGGAGAATGAAACAGCCCTGCCCACCGGGGAAAGAAAGATGGGAAAGAAAGAAGGAAGAAAGAAAAAACTTTTCCTTTAGCCCTTGACAAATTACATTTTATTCCTTCTATTTCTCCTTTTTTTATGCTTTCAAATCCACCGAGGCAAGAAATCTTCTCTCGAAGGTGGTATTTTTTTACCTAAATTTTGGGATTAATTACAAAAATTAGCAAGTTGCATATAAATTAAAGGTTCCACCGATCCATAACGGTCGGCAAGACTTTAGAATAATGCAGTGAAAATTAGATGCTGTGGGGTTTTCAGCAGTTAGAAACAAAAATTCCTTCTCTGACCAATTATCCTAGGGTAATTGGTATTCAGCAGGAGTTGTGATTCGGGGAAGCGGACGGGAGCAATCGGGAACCACCCAAACCTCCCAATCCACACCTCAATCCAGTTGATAACTCACAGCTAATAGTTGAACTAACTCTGTTTAACGTAATTTTGCAAATCCAGAAGGAGTTCGCAATGAACAAAGGTGAATTGGTTGATGCAGTCGCGGAAAAGGCTAGCGTGACGAAAAAACAGGCAGATGCTGTTTTGAGTGCCGCCCTCGAAGCAATCATGGAAGCTGTCTCCGATGGCGACAAGGTGACGCTGGTCGGTTTTGGCTCGTTTGAGTCGCGGGAACGCAAGGCCCGCGAGGGTCGCAATCCCAAAACTGGCGACAAGATGGAAATCCCGGCAACCAGAGTTCCTGCATTTTCCGCAGGGAAGTTGTTTAAGGACAGAGTTGCACCGCCGAAAAACGCGGAATAGCTGGCGAACTGAGTCTTGATTAGACCTGTACACGGTGGGAATTTAGCTTGGGCAGCCGCACTGGCCGGCTGCCCTGCCTCTGCTATTGTCGATTTTTCTGCGAGTATCAGTCCTTTGGGCCCTCCTGAGTCTGCCCTGGCTGCGATTCAAGCTCACTTGAGCAGTCTGACGGCTTACCCAGACCCGGATTATGGAGAGCTCAGGACTGCTTTGGGGGAGGCTTTGAATGTTGACCGGGATTGGATTTTGCCGGGGAATGGTTCGGCAGAATTGTTGACTTGGGCGGCTTGGGATTTGTCGAAGCTGGAGGCGACTTATTTGGTTACTCCGGCTTTTGGCGATTACTGGCGGGCTCTAAAGGCTTTCGGCGCGCAGGTGCTGGAATGTCCTTTGGATCTCAAGTCGTTGGAGGGGGAGATATTAAGCGGATTAGTAACGGATGATTTGTCGGTTTCTAACCGTTCCTTTGTCTCCCCTTCTCTCCGTCTCCCGGTTCCTCTTGCTGTGGATGCGGGATCGGGCTTGCAGACGACCGATCGAGGTTTGCTGCTGAACAACCCGCACAATCCTACGGGTTTGCTGTTCGGTAAGGAGGCCATTGTGCCTTATTTGCAGCAGTTGGCTTTGGTGGTGGTAGATGAGGCCTTTATGGACTTTCTACCACCGGAACAACAGCAAAGTTCGATCGATTGTGTTGAGGAGTTTCCGAATTTGGTGATTTTACGATCGCTCACAAAATTCTATTCTCTGCCCGGACTGCGGATGGGATGCGCGATCGCCCATCCCGATATTCTGCGCCGCTGGCAGTTACTGCGCGATCCTTGGCCTGTAAATGCTTTGGCTGCTGCTGCGGCTGCTGCTGTGGTGCGAGATACTGTTTTTGAGCGGCAAACTTGGGATTGGCTGCCTGTTGCTCGCCGAGAGCTATTTGAGGGTTTGGCTAATTTGCCGGGTTTGCAGCCTTTTGCAGGGGCGGCTAATTTCTTGTTGGTTGAGTCGTCGATGTCGGTTTCTTCTATTCAAAAAAGTCTGTTGGAACGACACCGGATTTTGATTCGCGATTGTTTGAGTTTTCCTGAGTTGGGCGATCGTTTTTTTCGGGTGGCCGTGCGCTCAAGGGCGGACAATCTGCGGCTGATTGCTGGACTTGGCGAAGTTATTGGTTAGTTGACGGTTGACTGTTGACGGTTGACTGTTGACGGTTGACAGTTGACAGTTGACAGTTGTCAGTTGTCAGTTGACAGTTGTCAGTTGACAGTTGTCAGTTGACGGTTAACAACCAATAAAAGTTGACAAACTGATTTTATTGGTCGTTTGAGCGGACATCCCCAAGAAACCCGGTTTCTATGATAAATCTTGGGTTTTACAGCGAAGTATCTAGGAAGAAACCGGGTTTCTGACCCCGCGCACCGATCGTCCTAAACTACTAACTAATGACTAATGACTAATGACTACTGACCGAAAGCATCCAGGATACAAGCCCCCGGATTCATTCCGAAAGCAGACTCAGAACCGGGGAAATAAAAAACCTGTATCAGATGAAACTTGCCCCCCGAATTTATCCGTGGTCAATGCTTCAATTCTTTAATCTAAAATCTAAAATCTAAAATCTAAAATCGATTGACTTCTTTATTTATGCTTGACTATGATTTAGTGATTATTGGTGGAACTCCGGCCGGACGCTATGCTGCTTTGACTGCAACTAATTTCCCGGCCCGCGTTGCTTTGGTGGAACCGCTAAGTAATTCCCAAGATTTGCAGACTGGGGGCAAAGAGTCGATCGACCTTGGTTTGAGATACAGCCAAACTTTGAGGGAGGCTGCTCGTTTTGCCCAGCAGATCAGCCGCCAGCAGTTGGGAGTTCGCTGGGAAGTCGCGAATTCCTCCATGCCACTCAAATTGCGGTTTGAGGGGGTTCTCAAGTGGGCAGATGATGTTGTTTCTAATTTGTCAGAAATTGATTCTCTCGGCCTTTTGGCTGCTCGCGGGGTCGATGTTATTGTTGGCAACGGCGAGTTTGTTGCGAAACCGGATTTGGCTTTTGTTGCAGGTGGGCGGAAATTGCGATCGCTGTGTTATTTGCTAGCTTGTCCAACTCTGCCGGCGATTCCCAATATTGAAGGACTTTCGTCTGCGGGCTTTTTTACTTCGGAAACTGTCGGGGAATTAGCAAAACTTCCAGAGTTGCCTAAAAGTTTGGCTGTAATCGGTGCCGATCCCAGCGGTGTCGAAGTGGCTCAGACTTTTGCTCGCCTGGGGGTTGCTGTCACTTTGGTGGTGAAAAGTTCGCACATTTTGGCTAAAGAAGACCGGGAGGCTGCTGGTTTGGTGCAAGCTGGAATGGAAGCTGAGGGAGTGCGGATTCTGACTGCTACTGAGGTGACTCAAGCTAGGGTGATTGAGGGTAAAAAGTGGATTCAAGCTGGGCCAAGGGCGATCGAAGCTGAGGAGATTTTTCTGGCTGCGGGTAGAGGACACAATTTTTCATCGTTAAATCTCGAAGCGGCTAAGGTTAAATTCAGCGATCGGGGGGTGATTTTAAATGAAAAGCTGCAAACAACAAATCACCGAATTTATGCGATCGGCGATGTTGCTGGGGGTTATCCGTTCCCTCACATCGCTAATTACGAAGCTGCGGTTGCTGTGAAAAATGCTTTGTTTTTGCCAATGTTTCAAATAGATTATCGTGGGATTCCTTGGGCTATTTTTTCCGATCCACAGTTGGCGAGGGTTGGCTTGACTGAAGCGCAAGCAAGGCGCCGTTTTGGAGACGATCTCATTGTTTGTCGGGAATATTTCAAGAATGTTGAAAGAGCTCAAATGTCCGGGGATACAACTGGTTTTTGTAAGATTGTCGGGCGTCGCAATGGTGAGATGTTGGGAGCGAGTATTGTGGGGCCTCAAGCTGCTGAGTTGATTCACGCGATCGCTTTGGCTGTGCGTCACGGGATGAAGGTTGAGGCGATCGCCCAACTTCCTTATATTTGGTCGAGTTTTTCGGAAATTAATGGTCAAACTGCTGCTGTTTGGGAGTCACAGCGCTTGGGTCGCAATACTTTTTCGCGCAATTTATGGGAGAATTTGTTTCACTGGCGCAGGTATTGGAAGTGAAAAAATCAAAGGGGTAATTGGTAATTGGTAATTGTAAGTATGTGAGTGGCAAAATATAATTGACTTGGGCTAGTTCCATAGTCGGCTTCTGAATTTTGGCATTAAATGCCTGATTCACTTATTAAAGTGGGGCAGCTTGTTGTTGCATCAGGACAAATAATTCGGCTTGGAGCCTATGACTCCCTACCGATCCGCCATCGAGCGCACAAACTAGATTTCCTCTGCTTCCTGCTTTAAATGCAGAGTCGCCCGAATTGTACTGATGAGATTAAATTCTGAGCTAAACTCGACATTATATTTAATAGGCCATCGCATACAAGCATCGGTTTTAAAAATACTCTTAAGTACCTGATTAGCCTCTTAAATTCTTCTATCAACGGCGGGTCTTCAATCAGCCTTAGCCTTCTTCATCTTCTACTTAGTATTAACTCAACTATAAACAGCTCCTACATAAACAATTCAAGTATTGTTTTAAGCTCTGGCTTTCATAAGTCTCTCTCCCCAATATATTAAGAAAAATGTAATTCACTGAATACTAAAGCAGAGCAAGCGAAAATAGTAGATAGTAACTCTCAGAAGCTTCAGACTGGACAGAAGCAGTAGGAATACGTAGATATGACTAACATCACAAATTTTTTTCTAGGATATCACATAAACGAGCAAATATACGCAGGCAATCGAACTCTAGTTTATCGTGGTATTCGCTCTTGTGATCAGCAACCCGTCGCGATCAAACTACTGCGAAATGACTTTCCCAGCTTCAACGAACTGGTTCACTTCCGCAACCAATACGTCATTGCTAAAAACTTAAATATCCCCGGCACTGTCAAGGCATACAGCCTGGAGAGCTATCATAACCGCTATGCTCTGGTGATGGAAGACTTTGGCGGAATTTCCTTATGTAGCTACCTTGCTAGTCTAGCATCCGATAGCAACGAAACCCTAGAAGGCTTGCCAGTTAACGAGTTTCTTCCTATGGCGATTCAAATTGCCAACGCCCTTGACGGACTTCATCGCCACCACGTCATCCATAAAGACCTCAAGCCCGCCAATATTTTAATTAACCCCACCAGTAAAGAAGTCAAGCTGATTGATTTGAGCATCGCTTCCCTGCTGCCGCGCGAAACCCAAGAAATTCAAAATCCCAATGTCCTAGAAGGCACTTTACCCTACATATCTCCCGAACAAACTGGGCGAATGAACCGAGGCATTGATTACCGCACAGATTTCTACTCTCTGGGAGTCACATTCTACGAATTACTAACAGGAAAGTTACCCTTCCAAACAGACGATCCAATGGATTGGGTACACTGCCACCTGGCAAAGCAACCTATTCCCGTCCATGAACTCAACCCAGCAGTTCCTCCGGTACTGTCTGAGATAGTTGGTAAACTGATGGCGAAGAATGCAGAAGAGCGCTATCAGAGTGCCAGCGGACTAAAGTATGACTTAGAAACTTGTTGGCCGCAGTGGAGAGAAAAGGGAGAGATTGCATCCTTTAAATTAGGACAACGAGATTTGTGCGATCGCTTCATCATCCCAGAAAAGTTGTACGGTAGAGAAAGCGAAGTATTCTCCCTGCTATCGGCCTTCGAGCGCGTCAGTGCCGGAAGCACCGAAATGATGCTCGTTGCCGGTTTCTCAGGCATTGGCAAAACCGCTGTCGTTAACGAAGTTCACAAACCAATTGTGAGACAGCGAGGCTACTTTATTAAAGGAAAATTCGACCAATTTCAACGCACCCTTCCCTTTACAGTATTTGTCCAAGCTTTTCGCGATTTAATGGGACAACTGCTCTCGGAAACCGATGCAAAAGTTGAACAATGGAAGTTGGAAATTTTGGCGGCTTTGGGCGAGAATGCTCAGGTGATAGTTGAAGTCATTCCTGAACTAGAGCGTATTATCGGACAGCAAGCGCCCGTCCCCGAACTTTCGGGAAGTGCTGGTCAAAATCGCTTCAATTTGTTGTTTGAAAAATTCATTCAAGTCTTCACAACAAAAGACCATCCTGTAGTGCTTTTCTTGGACGATTTGCAATGGGCAGACTCAGCATCGTTAAAATTAATTCAACTGCTGATGAGCGACGTTGATAACTGCTATCTCTTATTAATTGGAGCTTATCGGGATAACGAAGTTTTTCCCGCACATCCATTGATGCTGACGTTAGCAGAAATTCAAAAAACTGAAGCAAAGGTGAATACTATTACCTTAGCACCACTTGAGCGAGCCGACGTAAATTGTTTAGTTGCCGATACTCTAGCTTGTTCTACAGCGTTGGCTCAGCCTTTGACAGAACTCGTTTATCAGAAAACCCAAGGCAATCCATTTTTCAGCACACAATTCCTCAAATCTTTGCAGGAAGATGGGCTGATTGAATTTAATTTTGACGCTCGGTATTGGCAGTGCGATATTGCTAGAGTGCGAACCTTGGCACTAACAGATGATGTTGTAGAATTTATGGCACTTCAGTTGCGAAAGTTGCCAGCCCAGACCCAGGAAATTTTAAAGTTAGCTGCTTGTATTGGCAATCAGTTCGATTTGGCGACGTTAGCAATTGTTGATGAAAATTCGCCAACAGAAACCGCATCGGCTTTATGGAAGGCACTACAAGACGGGCTAATTTTACCCATTAGCGAAGTTTATAAGTTTTATCAGCCAGAGGGAAATAGCGAATCGGTAATCGGTAATATCAAGAAATCTGACCAATTACTAATTACCCAGGATCAATTACCCAAATATAATTTTTTACACGATCGCGTTCAACAAGCAGCTTATTCCCTCATTCCTGAGGACCAAAAGCGTTCTACTCACTTAAAAATTGGTCAACTCTTATTAAAGAATACGCCAGAAGCCGATCGAGAAGAAAGAATTTTTGATATTGTCAATCACTTAAATGTGGGAGTTGAGCTAATTACCCAGGAGGCAGAACGGGAACAATTAGCACGATTGAATCTGGTTGCTGGAAAGAAAGCCAAAGCTGCTACCGCTTATGCTGCTGCGGTTGAAGATTTCAAGGTTGGCCAGGAATTACTGACAGAAAATAGTTGGCATAGTCAATACGAACTAACATTAGCGCTGTATACAGAAGCAGCAGCAGCGGCATATCTAAATGGTGATTTTGACCAGATGGAAAAATTAGCATCTGTCGTGGAAAACGGCGCCAAAACGCTAGGGGACAAAGTGAAGCTATATGAAGTCCAAATTCAAGCTTATATGGCGCAAAATAAGCTACAGGAAGCGCTGAATACAGGGTTGCCAGTCTTAAAGCAGTTGGGGGTAGAGTTTCCCTCCGAGCCAAATTTATCTGATATTGGACAGGCACTAGGAGAAACCGCGTCAATTTTGAGCGGAAAGGGAACTGAGGACTTAATTGATCTCCCTCTGATGACAGATCCTCAACAAATAGCAACTATAACGATTCTGTCAAGCCTATTTACTCCTGCCTACCTAGCGCTGCCGCCACTCGCGCCTTTGGTAGTTTGCAAACAGGTCAATTTATCTGTCCAATATGGCAATGCTTCTTTGTCTCCCTATGCTTTTGTCATATATAGTTTTCTTCTCTGTGGCATGGGAGATATTGAGCGGGGCTATCAGTTCGGTCAACTGGCTTTACGTCTATTGTCAAAGTTGAATGCCAAAGAAATCCAAGCCAAGACATCCGCAATGGTGCATTCTTGTATTCAACCTTGGAAAGAACACTTCAGAAATAGTTTAAAACCTTTGCTGTCAGATTATACTTGTGGGCTGGAAACCGGAGAGTTAGAATTTGCTGGTTATGCTATCTTTCACTACAGTTATTACTCGTATTTTGTTGGCAAGCAACTAACGCAACTCGAACCAGAAATAGCAACCTACGCAGATGCCGTTAGTAAAATTCACCAGGAAGCCCCACTTTCTTATCAGAAAATTTGTTGGCAAGCCGTTTTGAACTTGATAGGAAGATCGCCAGACCCATGCCATTTAAATGGAGAAGCCTACGACGAAGAGACAATGTTGCAACTGTATCATGGAACCAATAACTACCTAGGGATTCATTACTTATACTTGCATCAACTTGTGCTTTGTTATCTGTTTGAAAATTACCCAGAAGCTTTTAAAAGTAGCGCTCAAATAGAAAGTTATTTGAGCGCAGCTTCAGGGCTGATAACTGTTGCTATCTTTCATTTCTACGATTCTTTGGTGCGGTTGGCAGTGTATTCTGACACTCCACAGTCAGAACAACAGAAACTTCTCGACAGAGTACAAGCTAATCAAGAAAAAATGCAACAGTGGGCGCATCATGCCCCCATGAACCATCTGCATAAATTCTATCTAGTTGAGGCAGAACGGCATCGGGTTTTAAACCAAAAAATAGAAGCGGTTGAGATGTACGACAAGGCTATTGCCCTCGCCCAAGAAAACGAGTACATCAACGAAGAAGCAGTGGCTCACGAACTCGCTGCCAAATTCTACTTAGAATGGGGCAAAGAAAAACTGGCAAAACCCTATTTAATTGATGCTTACTATGCTTACGCTCGTTGGGGAGCAAAAGCAAAGATTGACCATCTAGAACAGCGCTACCCCGAATTGCTTGCTGTGATCCTGCAACAGGAGCGAACTCGCCAGAATCCGACAGAAACAACTCACACCTCCAGCAGTGAATCATCTCTATCTAACACGAATAGAACAATTATCGGTAGCACAAGCAGTTTGGAGTTAGTAGATTTGCCGACAGTGATCAAAGCTTTTCAAGCTCTCTCTAGTGAAATAGAACTAGAGCAATTGCTAACTACTTTGATGCAAGTAGTAGTGCAAAATGCCGGAGCACAAACCGGAGCATTAATTTTGGAGGAAGGTGGAAAGTGGAGAGTTGCCGTACACTGTACAAATCGTCAAGATTGTGACTTGGAATCACTTCTAGTTGAAGAAAGCAAAGCAATTCCTCTGAACATCATTAACTACGTCAAACGTACAAAAGAAATCCTGGTATTCGATCGTGCCAGCACTCAAACCACCTGGGCTGGCGATCCTTACATGATTGAGCACCAACCCAAGAGCGTTTTATGCACTCCGATTCTCCATCAAGGCAAAGTAATGGGGATTCTGTATTTAGAGAATAATCTCACAACGGGGGCGTTTACGCGCGATCGCGTCGCCATCCTCAACATCCTGTGCTCCCAAGCTGCAATTTCCTTACAAAACGCCCGACTGTATCAACAATCCCAGGAATATGCCCAAAAACTAGAGCAGTCTCTCCACGATCTCAAACAGATGCAACTGCAATTGGTGCAGGGTGAGAAGATGTCTGCTTTGGGAAATTTAGTCGCAGGGGTAGCCCACGAAATTAACAATCCCGTAGGCTTTATCGTCGGCAACTTGCAACCGGCTCAAGAATACGTGGGGGATTTATTCAATTTGATTGATTTGTATCAAGAAAAATTTCCCAATCCGGGAGTGGAAATTGAAACAGAAATTGAAGATATGGACTTGGAGTATTTGCGAGAAGATTTGCCCAAATTGATTGGCTCGATGAAGGAAGGAGTCGATCGCATCCGCAATATCAGTATAAGTTTGAGAACGTTTTCGAGGGCTGATAGCGATCGACCAGTTTCTTTCAATATTCACGATGGACTCGAAAGCACTCTGCTAATTCTCAAGCACCGTTTAAAAGCCAGCGAGTTCCGCCCTGCCATTGAAGTTGTGAAAGAGTATGGTAACTTGCCCCTAGTGAAATGCTTTCCCGGCCAGTTAAACCAGGTATTTATGAACGTACTGGCTAATGCCATTGACGCTCTGGAGGAGTCAAATAAGGAGCGCAGTTTTAAGGAAATTAAAGCCCTACCTAATCAAATCACGGTTCAAACTGCTCTGAGCGAAGACCAAAATCAGGTTTTGATTCGCATTAAGGATAATGGAGTGGGGATGTCAGGCGAAGTCAAGGAAAACATCTTTAACCACTTATTCACTACCAAGTCGGTGGGTCAAGGAACTGGATTAGGATTGTCTATAGCCCACCAAATTGTTGTGGAAAAACATGGAGGTACGTTACTCGTGAATTCTTCTTTGGGCCAGGGTTCGGAGTTTGTGATTTCTATTCCGGCGTGAGCATTTCGTAATAGGGCTGTAACGCAATTAGTGCCGCGTCGCAATTACCAGTTCCGTTATTAGCAGAAAGAGGAAACGGGACACGGGGAACGAGCAACAGCCTAGGGGTTTTCGTGCTCGGAACTAGCGACTATGGACTAGGGAAACAAAGAATCTCGACTAATTCCCCCATCCTCCGCCCGCACCTTATTGGTGATTGAGACAGCGGTTTGCAACCGCCCGCTTTACCAACTCTCTTCGCTTTTTTGTGCCCGGTTTTGAGTGAAGAGTTCCCTTGAGTTTTTAAGGATCGCGAATTAAATAACTTACAATTTTAATTGTTATTGTGGGATGGGCGTCCCGCCCGTCCTTTTTGGACG